>NZ_JAYGHD010000321.1:0-27909 GCF_034932245.1 Nostoc sp. UHCC 0251 | reverse complement strand
CATCTGGCACAACAGTAGTAGCGGGGTTCCTGGCTGGAGTAATTACCAGTTTTTTCGCGATCGCTTTATCTGGGATAATTGCGGGTTCTGCTGGAGCACTAGCTTCCAAGTTCCCTTCATCTGGCACAACAGTAGTAGCGGGGTTCCTGGCTGGAGTAATTACCAGTTTTTTAGCGATCGCTTTATCTGGGATAATTGCGGGTTCTGGTGAAGCACTAGCTTCCAAGTTCCCTTCATCTGGCACAACAGTAATAGCGGGGTTCCTGTCTGTAGTAATTACCAGTTCTGCGGAAACTGCGATCGCTTCATCTAACTTAATTGCGGGTTTGATAACAGAAACAGTATCTGACTGATCGGTTAAATGTGATTCTACATTCTCCCCCTGCTCTATCTCTACTTCCTGGGGCAACACTTCAAGTTGGACACTGTATTGCCAAGATTTACCCAGTATGTCCGACATCAAATCGCCCGTACAGCGCAACTCCCATACTCCCGGATCAAAGTAAGTAAAGGGAATTACCGCCATTATGCCTTCTGAATTAGTGCGACGCGATCGCTTAAAAATTCGCCGCGTTGGTTGAACTTGCTGGGTTGAAGAGTGAGTTACCCGTACTTCCACGTCTGTATTACGAAGGTTAGAACGAGCCAAAACTCTATACTGCCCTTCCAAAACTTCCAAATTTGGCGATTCTAGGATATGCCACGAGCGAGCGCCTTGCTTCTGTATCAGAAATTGCCAGTGTTCCATTGTGAGTGATGCCCAGACCGACGATCCGCCAAGTTATATTGTGTATTACCTTGCTTGCAAGTTTACCCCAGTATTTTGGAAATGCATCCCTTAAATGGCTATCTAGTTAACTCAGTTTTACTTACTTCACTTCTGGCACTTTAACTAGTCCCGTCAAGGGAATTTTAATGGAGCGCCGTGTTGCTTGTGCGTAAAGCTTTTGTTGTTTTCCGAATAGTAATTTTGACACTCTCCAGTGCTAATTTAACAGGGAGGCAACGAATACCGTTGGCTATGTATGCTCAACTTAGTGCGAATATTTTTGTATTATTTTTTACTAAAGTGTCCATTTGCAATAGACACAACATACAATAAATTAAGATTCACTTGACAATTTTTATTAAATTGTGATTGCCCACATTTTTGCTACAAAGAGTTAGGATGTGGCTCTTAAGTGTACTCTGCGATCGCTGACGGCGGGTGCAAAGCGCGATCGCAAATCCCAACACTTAACCGCACAGCAAACGCCCAACCTACCTGAAGCGTTTCTTTGAACCGCTACAAAGCGTATCCTCACCTAAGTGAAATGTGGGTAGATAATGAGGATTTACAGGAGGGATTCGATGCTAGTCATTTTAATGGACGAGCAAATCCTTGCCCCTGAGCAAGTTTGCCAGTCTTGTTTACTCGCTGACAGGAGCGGTCAACCCCGTTGGCGTGGGGGTCAACTGCGTTGTGGTCAAGCCATCCACAAACTTACTCAACAGCAGCCAGACCAGTATGAGTGTGTGATGGGTTTTCGTATCGCCTATATAGAATAGTTGAATTTGCCAGCAAGACCAAGCAACTGCGTTATCCTAAGCTCAAGTAACTATAAAAATTTAATCACAGGAGAACGCATAATGTCTTGGCGCGGGTCTACAACGGTTTCAGATCGAATTTTTGCTTCCTTGCCTTATTTACTGCCCCTAGTTGATGGTTTAGTCTTTGGCAGCTTTTTGTTGAATCAGTTTCCAGCACTACGAGTTCTGCTTTTACCACTGCAACCAGTGCTAATAATTTACGGTAGTTTAGGACAATTTGGACAAATAATTGTCTTCTTTGCCTTGTTCCTATTAGTGGTAAGAAACGAAAAAATCAGTCACTTCATTCGTTTCAACACAATGCAGGCGATTCTTTTAGACATAGTTATATTTTTGTGTTCCATACTGGTGCGAGTTTTAGGACAGGTTCCTGGTACTGGCTTTGCAATAGAAACATTAGCTAACACTATCTTTCTAGGCGTTGTAGTCGCAGTCGGATATTCCGCCGTCCAGTCTTTACTGGGACGTTATGCGGAAATCCCGGCGATTTCTGATGCGGTGTACATGCAAGTGCGTTAGAAGTTAACGAGATGCTACGGTGTTTTCCAGGCGACCAATACCTTCAATTTCGACACGGACGCGATCGCCTGGATGCAATGGACTGACACCCTCCGGCGTACCTGTAAGCACCAAATCACCGGGTAGTAGCGTCATAACCTGACTGATATAAGAAACTAGAACATCAGGAGAAAACACCATCTGATCTATACAGGCAGATTGGACTGGATTGCTATCGTCATTCACAAAAGTCTGCAATCTTGCTCCTGGATTTAATTCCCGCACAATCCAAGGGCCCAAAGGACAGAAAGTATCAAAACCTTTAGCTCGCGTCCATTGACCATCCCGTTTTTGTAAATCCCGCGCTGTTACGTCATTGGCAATGGTGTAGCCCCAAATTTTGCTTTGGGCTACCTCTGGCGTACATTCAAAAGCGTAATCGCCAATCACTAGTGCTAACTCTCCTTCGTAGTCAACTCTTTGCGACTGGGGAGGATATTTAATTTCCCTCTCAGATGGAATAATCGACGTAGGTGGCTTGAGAAAGATTAGTGGCTCAGAAGGCACTGGAGTCCCCATTTCAGCTGCATGGTCTGCATAATTCTTACCCACCGCCACAATTTTTGAGGGAGCACAGGGAGCCAGAATTTGGTAATCTTCTGGTGTCAAAGTTAAATCAGTGGGTTGTCCTTGTAACCAAGGCGGAGCATCTAGCACCTGCACATCGAGAGATAGCTGTAGTAACCCATAGAAAACCTGTCCTTCTTGATTTTGAATTCGCACATAGCGTTGTGCCATAACCTTGATGAATATCCTTTTATCTGCGATTAGAAGCCGTAAGCGGGTAGCAATTTTCAGTAAACTGATTATGCCTTGAGCCTGAAAGCGATCGCTATAGATGTCCTTAAGGAAAGATACCCGTTGGCGGATCTGATAGCTTGATCAATTTGCTGGCGATCTCCAAAAACTGGATTCTTACCTTGATTACACTCCTACACCTCTAGACAAGTAGGTGTAGGCTTCTGGCGTCAATTATCCTTCCAGAACTTTCTACGTGGTACTCAAGATTGTTTACCACTATGAAGTTTCATGCTCAGATGTATCTCCTGCCTCACAGTCTTTTCAAAAAAAAGACTACCTACGCTTGCTACAGTCTCATCATTCCCTTGACGGGTGAGTGAGAGGTTTCTTTTGGAATCAGCTAAAGAAATCTGGGGTCGCTTCCCGACCTAGTTTTCATTAGGGACATCCAAAAAGTTCAAACTTCGGCGATTTGGCTAATGATTCAAATTGAAAACTGGTAAGATTATAGTTCCTTGTTGCTTCAGATGTTGATTAATACTGCTATTTTGAATAAAAACAGGTATAAATTAGCATCAGCAGCCATTACTGTCCATGAGGAGACTGAAAAATATGACTACAAGTTACGAGACAATGTACATTCTCCGCCCTGACCTGGGAGACGAACAGGTAGAGCAAGCAATTACTAAATATCAGAATTTGCTGCGCGAACAAGGCGCTGAGGATATCCAAATTCAAAATCGTGGTAAGCGGCGTCTGGCTTATGAAATCAACAAACACCGCGATGGCATCTACATCCAGTTAAACTATAGTGCGCCTGCAACTGCGATCGCCCCCTTTGAACGCGCTATGCGCTTAAGTGAAGAAGTGATTCGCTATTTGACAGTTAAGCAGGAAATCGCAGAAGAAAAACCTCCTAAAGAGGAAAAAGAAAGACCCACTAAGGTGGCAGCAACGGCACCTGCAACAGTGTAAGGAATAGGGAGTAGGGAATAGGGAATCTAAAATGGACATTACAATAATTCTTCCTCTGCCTCCCCTGCCTCCCCTGCTCCCTCATCCCCACTCCCTAATACTCCATTCAATAAAATTTTGTTTTTTCTTTTTTCGTGACTTGCTTGGGAATGCTAAATTAACAAATACTTGCCAAAGGTAGTACTCCCGCAGTTATACCTAAGAGTGGACAAGATTCTGAATGGGAGCTGTAAGCTACTGTGAGCCAATCTGATACACCGAATATTCAAGTTCTCTCTACCGAAGTCTCGCAGCTACGCCAAGAGCTGCAACTTCGTGACCAATTAGTGCAACAACTATCTCAAGAACTCTTCCGGCTGGTAAAGGGTAATACTAGCTTTATGCCCCAGCAGCCGGAGCTTGAGCGGGATTTGACCCAATTACACGCTTTACAAGAACAACTCCAAGCTGTGGAGCAGCAGGTGGCGTTCTACCAAGAGCAAATTACAACTCGTGACTCCGAAATTTACCAATTGCGACAGTCAGTACAAGAACTCACCGATCGCACTCGGATGTTGGAGCAAGTAGTACAAGAGCTGCCTCAAATTTACCGTCGGAAGTTTGAGGAGCGGATGACGCCAGTCAGAGAAAAGGTAGCAATGCTACAACGGGAAAACCGCCAGTTACAAGCAGAACTGCAAAGTGTGAGTTACCGTTTAGCACTCAAAACTCGCAATGCTAGTCACAGCGGCATTGATTTGCCAAATTTCTCCCGCCCAGCATCCGAAGAAACTAACTTTTCAACTCCCCAGAATGCCTAAACTTACCGTTATGGTGAAATCGAAGAGGTAAGAAATTGACCCGATTAAAGTGTCTTGGAGACATTCGACTAGTACCCAAGATAAAAATAACTATGCGGTTATAAATAACGCAAAGGCTGATGAGCTAAACTTTCTTACCTCCTGTTTTCTTCCACTACTTCGCATATAGAACAATCAACTCAAAGTAAATTGCCAAACCCTGTCTTTCAGAAGTTGGGGAGTTTCACAAAATAATTGCATTGTTTTGACCGATTTTGGTCATTTTCTACTTTACTGCTTTAGTGTAGATGTCTTACAACAAGCTGATTCATTCATCTGCCATTGATATTACCTACCCCAAAGCTATAAGTTTTACTCAACATTATTCTCTAGAAAAAAAAGAAAATCAGTCTGCTAGCACCAGACTGTTATCTTTGAGAATATAAAAAAATGCAAATATTGCTTGACTCCACCATCCTTCTATAGGTAGATTTATTATTTAGTCTGCTAGCACCAGACTGTTATCTTTGGATATAGTAAAAATATCTTCATAAGTGTTAAAAATTTCAAACACTGAATCTAGTTGGGTAAGTTCCAAAATTAACCGTACAGGAGGTTGCACGTTGCATAGAACCAAGCGACAACCACTCTGACGTGCAGCTTTCAACGCTTTTACTAAAGGGACTAACCCAGAACTGTCCATGAAATTAACTTTTACTAGATCAATAACCCAGAGTTGATGAGCTTGGGGCACAACTCCAGTCATCTGTTCACTCAAAGCCTTACCGCCTTCCAAATCTATGCTTCCTTGGGGTTTAAACAAAATAACTTGAAGTTCTGGTGTGAGAATCATAAATGTAACAGGGTAGTTGGAACACTTGAAAAAAATCGAAAAAGACATCAATACTTTTTCTCTTTCAACGGCAAAATGACTGTTTTACCCAGATATTTGGGCAATTACAGTTGTGCAGTTGAGAAGGATTATTTCAGTATTCATGCCGTATAATTTGTGATAACTTTCATCAATATAGGCATAACCGCTTAAGAATTTCGGTATCAACCGTATCTTTTACAAAATTTTTATAATTTAACAAGGCATTTATAAATTTTTTATAAATTTTTTAATTTTTTTTTTAATAAATTATGAACTTGTGGTATCAAATTCTAAAAACTGCATATTTAATAGTTAAAATTTAATGGTTACCATAGACTATAACTGATGGATTATTCAGAATTAAACTCAATGTAATAACTCAATGGCTTTATGTAGCGGTTTGATTGACACCCCGCGCATAAACAAGCAAAAATATAATAAAAGTAAAAATTTGTAAAGACGGCGGTACGGGATGTCTTTAGAGCTGATTTCACTAGAAAATATCCAGGAAGTCGCCCACACTTACGGGTATTGGGCAATTTTTTTGGGAATTTTGCTAGAAAATTTAGGCATTCCCCTTCCTGGCGAAACCGTGACCTTAGTAGGCGGGTTTCTAGCTGGCAGCGATGAACTGAATTTCTGGCTGGTTCTCGGTGACGCAATTATGGGTGCTGTGATTGGTGGCACTTGTGGCTACTGGATTGGTAGGGTTAGCGGTTGGTCTTTTCTGGTAAAAGTTGGTAGTATATTTCGAATTTCGGAAGTGCGACTGCTAACTATTAAAGAACAATTTAGTCAAAATAGTTCTAAAGCAGTGTTTTTTGGACGTTTTTTGGCATTGTTACGAGTTTTTGCGGCACCACTAGCTGGTATAGCCGAAATGCCTTTTGGAAAATTCTTTTTATACAACTTTTTAGGAGCAGTTGCTTGGGCTAGCTTGATGGTGACATTGGCTTTTTTTGCTGGCAAAATTGTCTCCTTAGAGCAATTGGTTGCTTGGGTGGGTCAATTTGCGATCGCAGCGTTACTGATCCTCGCTGCCTTGATTATTGTGCCCCTGTGGCTAGAGTCTCGCCAAGTTAAGGGTGCAGCAGAAGAGTAAGTAGGGAAGTGAGGAGATGAGGGAATAGGGGGAGCAGGGGAGCAGGGGGAGATGAGGGAGAAAATTTTGCCTTGTCCTTCTCATCCCCCTCATCTTCCTAACCTCTAACTTGCCGCGACCAAATGCGAGTCGGTAGTCCCCAAACGTAGATAAAGCCTTCAGCGGCTTTGTGGTCAAATTGGTCTTCGGCTCCGTAAGTTGCCAAATCGGGAGTATAGAGGGAATTATCGCTCGAACGTCCAACTATCGTAGAGTTACCCTTGAACAACTTGACTCGAACAGTTCCGGAGACTCGCTCTTGTGTCTTTTGAATAAAGGCATCGAGTGAAACTTTGAGTGGACTGTACCACAAACCGTTGTAAACGATTTGGCTGTAAGTTTCTTCAATGCCACGCTTGTAATGGGTGACATCTGCCGTCAAAGTCAAGCTTTCTAAATCCCTATGTGCCTGAATTAGCACTAACATCGCGGGTGATTCGTAGATTTCCCGCGACTTGATCCCCACCAAACGGTTTTCAATCATATCGATCCGTCCGATACCGTGATTTCCTACCACCTGATTGAGTTCTTCAATTAGTTCAACTGGTTTTTTAGCTATACCGTTGAGGGTTGTCGGAATACCACCGTGGAAACCAATTTCGATGTACTCTGGCTCGTTGGGAGTATCAATAATCGCTTTGGTCATTTCATAAATTTCTTCTGGTGGCTCAAATGACGGATCTTCGAGTAAACCAGCTTCAATACTACGACCGAGCAAATTCTTGTCAATGCTGTAGGGAGAAGATTTTTTGACTGGTGAAGGGATACCAAACTTCTCACCATAGGCGATCGTCTCCTCGCGGCTCATGCCCCATTCTCTGGCTGGTGCGAGGATTTTTAGGTTGGGGTTTAAGGCGGTAACAGAGACATCAAAGCGAACCTGATCATTCCCTTTGCCGGTGCAACCGTGAGCGATCGCATCAGCACCATATTTTTCGGCTGTCTCTACTAATACCTTAGCAATCAGTGGACGAGCAAGGGCAGTTCCGAGAGGATAACGATTTTCATAAAGGGCGTTGGCTTGAATTGCTCCAAAGGCGTAATCTTTAACAAAGCTGTCTTTGACATCCGCCACGAGTGATTCACTTGCACCCGATTTCAGAGCTTTTTCTCGAACTGGCTCTAATTCATCTCCCTGACCTAAATCTGCTGCTAGGGTAATCACCTCTTCCACACCCCACTCCTGTTTAAGGTAAGGGATGCAAACGGAGGTATCTACTCCGCCAGAATATGCCAGGACAACCTTTTTGGCGCGACCCATTAATTTCTCCAGTTAGGAAAACAAACAATGAGTCATTATTATATCTAAACTAATGCATGTATATTTTCTTCATGCAATAACCAATAGGTTAATTAACTGCAAACCCAGACATTACCGTTAACATCTTGTCTGATGCCAATAAAACGATATAGCAATGCTAAATGATTTGTGAATCACAAGATTCCCTAACTTTTTAGGAAAATTGGGAATCTGAGTTTTTAGATTTTATAATTTTAAAAATTTGCAGGGTGAAATTATCCCACCCCGTTATTCTTGATAATTTGATTTAAGCTTTTGTCCTTGATGGTTTAGAAGATGCTATCTTTTTACTCAAGAACAAACTCAACCCGAATACAGGCAATCCAAGCATCAAACTTGGCTCTGGAACAGTGGTATAAGTGACGGTCTGAACACCTGCACTACTTGAATCGTTCAGATTGATAAAATTTTCGCGGTAGACATTAAAAGCGCTAGGTGTAAAATACAACCCTAAGCCCGCTTGGTTAAAAATTGTTCCCGTTTTGTCGGTGAAAACTGACGCTAAAGGATCATCCGCTTCAGTGTATAACTGGCCACCATAGGTAGCAGAAATCTTTAAACCTTCTGCGATCGTTACTTCTTGATCGTCTGCTGCTGCTTGGTCGAATGAAAAAGTGCCTGTGAGAGTTTTATCGTTGTTAAAAAAATTATAAGTTACTGCTGCTGCTTGAGCAGGGATAGTTTCCCCTAACGACAAAATCAAAGCAGTTCCTACCGTTGCAGCTGCTAACTTCTTGAAGATGGAGTCAGTCATTTTTTCCCCTTGATAATAGAACAGGTGCTAATAATACCGCAATAGTTTTTTGAGACAGAGACGTGCTAACACACATCTCTGCAACACCAGGCTTTTTAGTTAGTGTTTAGTAATGCGGTGTATTCAATTTACGGGCTTGCGATCGCAGTTTTCATAGCTTGGAAGATATGACTTTGGTCAACCACACCCCGAACACCAGGTACAGTATAAGTACCAGAGCTATCTGTAATCTGGAAGCCTTGTCCTAGCGATCGGGTCAGAGTTGATGCGTAAGCACCCTGGTAGTAAACAGGTACAACGCGGCGGCTATGGCTACCCCAGAGATATTTGTAATTTGGATCAGACCCCCAGAAGTGACCAGCATCAGTAGGATTGTGCTTGACGAAAGTGATGTCCTTGGCGTTATACTTCAAGCCTTTAGCCTTATTTGGGTCAGGATTGGGAGTTAATTTAGAGGCAAAGTCATTATTTAGAGTTAGATAGTGGTCATGGTCAGCAGTAACCAGTAGCAAGTTCTTCTTCCAACCACCATGATTCTCTACCCAACTAATGACTTGCTCAACTGCCTTATCAAAATCATTCATGGTACCAATCAGGTTATCCATGTTGTCGTCATGAGCAGCCCAGTCGATATCGCCTCCCTCAACCATTAGCCAGAAGCCATCTTTATCTTTACCTAAAACGGTTAAAGCTGCTTTGGTTAATTCAGCCAAAGTCGGATTTTCGTTAATTTCTTTAGCGATAAAGCTGGCATCAGTTTCACCGGGAGCCAGAGGACGGACTGTATCTGGTGCAGGAGCATTAGGAGCGATGGGATTACCAGCTGCATCAATAACAGGAACACAATCCCCAGCAGTACCAGTAATTATCTGACCTGATGGACAGGTATCCGGCGTTCCAGCCTTAACAACAGAGCTATATAGGGAGAAGTTGTCCAGACCTGTCAAACTATAGTCTCCCTTAGAGGAACTAACAGGAATGTTGCCATTTTGTCCACGCGCACCATACAGACCAAATAATCTGCCTCCCTTGTTGGGGTCAACTTTAGCAGCCGTTTTTAGCAGTGTCTTAGCTGCATTAGGACCGCGTTCCAGAAAGGTATAGCCGTAACGATTGGACGTAGGATTATTCTTTAGATGCTGGTAAGTGTCTTTTGTAATGTACGTGTACTTAAAGACGCCCTCTGCTGTACTTGTACTTTCTCTATTTTCAAAATCTTTGGGATGACCGCCACCCAACAAAATATTGGGTTTAAAGTTCAGCAATGTCTGTTGCAAAATGCTGTCTTGGTTGGTCTTGCTGGGGTCGTAAACACTGTCATACTTACTACGACGATTTACGAAAGAAGCCGCAGCACCAGGCGTTGCATGGCTAACAGGTACAGATGTTACCAATCCTGTAGATTTACCTTTTTCTTTGGCAATTTCCAGGATGGTTTTCAACTTCTTCTCGTAAATGTCTACCCCCATAGCATTGTTAAAGCTTTTTACCCCTGTATACAAAGTTGTAGCTGTGTTAGCAGAGTCGGGATAACTGTACTTGATGTAATCTTTTTCGTATGTTCCAGAATTAGCAGGGGTCAAAGGAATCCAAGGAACAGGGCCGCCCTTACTGATGTCATAACCCGCCAGATTACCGTTTTCTAAGCTATTGCCATCAGTTCTATTGCCAGGATTAAAAGGAGTCGGCTGGAATGAGAAGTTGGGACGAACAGGACTTGCACCTGTAAGTGTATCAGACCCATCTAGAGCAGAGTTACCTGCTAAATGGGGCTGATCTGTTGGATTTTCTGGTGTATTTCCCTGAATTGTTGTGCCGTAAGTAGTTACCAATCCATATCCAGTTAGCTTTTGGAAGCTAAGACCAGACCCTTTACCACTAGTGTAAAAAGGCGCACCTTTGGCAATGGCTGCGGCTCGTGCCATCTCCCAACCCATACCATCGCCAATCATGATAATTACGTTAATTCCATTACCAGCAGCTAGGGTGGGCTGAAAAACAGAATTACCAAATACCAGCAGAACGGTACAAAGCAAGCCAGCCATACTAAGGGCTAGAAATCGCTTGTACTTTTGCAAAAATGAAATCATTGCAGTGTGCCTTAAAGTTAATTGAGCAGGTGTTAGCCGTTAATACTGATAAAAATTTGGTTCTAGATGACTAGCACCAAAGTCTGAGTATGTTGCAGTCACATCTACCTGACTAGGGGCTGCGGCATAACTTGGATTAGAGGCGGTTGCTGGTTGTTGATTTGATGTTCCTAAAAACAATAAAACTGCCAAAACCAGACCAGACATGAACCAAGCCAAGGTGCGCTTGTACTGTTTAAGTAATGAAATCATTGGGAATTTTTGAATTAAAGTCATCATCAGGAAACCTCCTAGTAAATAGCTGATCGCTATGCTTTGACAATTAAAATGAATGTCAATAAGCATGATTTTTAAAGGTTAAGTTAATTAATTTTGGGATAAATTTGAGAAAATACATTCTTGTGCTAATGTGTTTTGTTAGGAGACAACATTAAAACTAAATCTTGATTAAATAAAGGATGTATTGGTAGTATTGAAGGATTTTTATAACTAGTTAGCTGCAAAGTTATCTCAGCAATCTGAAAAGTTTTTCGGATGTGAGTTTCTAACTTATTGAGTAAGCGATCGCGTTCTTGGATAGTTGTACATTCAACGGTCAAATTGGCACAAAGCATTACCTTATTTAAGCTAAGTGTCCAGATGTGGAGTTTTTCTACTTGAATAACACCAGGAAAAGATTGAAGAGATATTTCCACCTCAACGGGGTCGATGGATTCTGGTGCATACTCCAAAAAAATCTTTAAACTTTCTTGTACTAAAGGGAAAGCACTTAAACCCGTAAAAGCTGCAACGACTAAACTAATAGCCACATCTGCCCACCACCAATCCCAAAGATGAACTGCTACAGCAGCTATAATTACACCCACAGAGCTAGCAGTATCGGCGATGACGTGAAGCAAAGCTCCGCGTAGATTTAAATCGTTGTGAGTGTGGGGATGAAGCAAAGTAATATTGAGCAAATTGACGATTAAACCTAATACCGCAATTGCTAACATTGGTATGCCTAAAATTGCTGCTGGATGTTGCCAGCGTTGAATAGCTTCCCATGTGATAAAAAGAGCGATCGCAAGTAAAGCTAATCCATTCAACAAAGCTGCTAAAACTTCAATCCGCTGATTTCCAAAGGTTGCTTTTTTCTTAGCTGGTTGCTGTGCTAAAAAACTAGCAAGTAGCGATATTGCCAAGGCTGTAATATCTGATAATATGTGTCCCGCATCCGCCTGTAAAGATAAACTTTGACTCCATAAACCCACACTCCATTCAGCAGCAAAAAAAATAGCAAGTAAACCTACTGTTATCCACAAAGTTTTTGCTTTCTGGTAATTATTAACTTCTTGTACCGGATCATCTGCACATCCACACCATTGAAGTGAAAACATTACTCACAAACCTTTTTACAGCACAGTATTATCTTAAAAAATCACACTACCCGTATTTTTGGTGAGTATGTTCTCTATTTGGAATGTATATCCTCAAATATTGTTTTTAGCAAGCTATGGTTAAAGTCTTTTTTTATCCATATCTATGCTATCTATGCTTTTTTCTAAAATTACGTACCAATCTATTGTCAAAAGATTTTTTGTAATTTCAAAAATATACGAATACTATACAAATATCTAGGGAGCATCCATTTTTGGAAGAAACATAATTCTGATACTCCGAAAACCCTACTATATGGTTAATCTAAAAAAGTAGATCCGCCGAAAGTTGATGCTCCCAATATCTATCTACAAAAAAACTATCCTACTTGATTTAAGAAATGGTAATGCTTTTATTAAAATCAGAAATTCAAGCAGATTAACACTCACAATTTCCAGCACTCATCCTATTAGTACCTTGTTACTAATTACACATGAGTTTATTGGTAATAACAACTTACGATCTACCTACCATACTCTTTGAGAGGATGACAACCATTATCTTTTGATATATTGCTGGTATAGGTAATGAATACTTTTTTATGCGCGATATATCTCGATAAATACATATTCAGAATAAGAATATTTTTTCATTTTTGAATAACATTATAAAGATTATAAGCTTCAGATTTACATATTCACTTACTACTAATTCTGTTATCTTAACAATTTGGCAGTAATAAAAAGGTTACTAATACCAAGGATTAAAGTCAGAAGCTTGAAACCGTTTTGATGCTACGTGGATGAATTAAATTTTTACTTTACAGAAAATTTATATATACGTGACAAGCTTGAAGATTTAATGAAAAAAATCTTTTGTTTGATATTTCTTAACCTGAATACAGCGGCTAAAAGCTTATTTAAGTGAAATTACAGGATTATTCAGTTTTTTGCTTTGGAGTATTGTCTGATGAAATTAGCCAAAAATCTTGGTGTTGCTACCGTTGCCGTTGCCATATCTTTTACTGCTGTTGATGCTAAATCGGCACAAGCTGCCTTGGTTAATTATGGTTTCACTGTAAATGCCATATCTGGTGATAATCCCGGTCAGTATTTCGGCTCTTTTCAATACGATGACTCGACCTTAACCAATACAGGTCTTGAGACATTGGGAGTTGAGAATGGATTAGCAGTTGCATTCAACTATTTAGGTACTAACTATACAGAGGGAGATGATACTGATTTCAATAGTTTTCCTATAGTCAGCTTCAATAATGGCGAAGTTTTGGGACTAAGCTATTTTGTTGCAGACCAGTTTGCGATCGCAAGTGATCCAAATACTCCAGATGTAGGAGGAAACAAATTTTATCTGATTGACCAATCAGTAAATACAACACAAGTAGGTACTGTAAACTACGCTAAAGTACCAGAACCGTTAGCTGTTGGTGGTACGGCTATTGCTGGTGTTATGGGATTGTGGATGCAACGTAAGAAGAGAGCAACAAAAGTTGTGGGTTAATAGTTACAAGCAAATCACCTTATCCTTGCCAGTGTTTAGGTTAAGGATTAAGGTGATTTAAAACTATTTAAAATACTGTAGTGACAAAGGAGCGATCGCTAAATGAATCTGTTCCTATCGTCTTTAAAGACCACCAACAACGCCACCATCATTACGGGTAATTACTACCACTGATGAACGTGGGCGACCTGATGGGCCATACCCTTGACTGTTAGGCCAATTGCTGGCGATCGTGGGATTCGAGGCATCCCCGCGATCGCCTGGGTGTTGTATGTTGATAAACATCGCTTTGCCATCGGGTGTGCTGGTAATACCAGTTACCTCACAATCCGTAGGGCTGGTTAAGAAGCGCCTAACTTGTTTGGTGTTGGGGTCAGCACACGACATGGTGTTGCTACCGATGTTTACCAAATCACCGATACCATCGCCTGAGTGGTCAGTCTGAACCCAGAGGCGGCCGAAATCGTCGAACCATAGACCATCTGGTGAACTTAAGTCGTCACCTTTAATATTGCCCTGAAGATTTGGTTCGGGTCTAGTTTTGTCCCCAGCTTCAAAGAAGATATCCCATTTAAAGGTAGTTGCTGTAACACTGCGTCCATCTTCGCGCCAGCGAATGATGTGACCGTAACGGTTGTCAGGGCGTGGGTTGGGAGGATTCACGGGAGGACGCGCACCACCTGCTGTTGTTGTGCCGTCTGGCTGGTTGGAGGAAACTGGAGTTGTGCCCCGACGATTATTGTTGGTCAATGTGCAGTAGACTTCAATCTCTTTATATCCGCCGATGCGAGGACGCACAGCTACCCACTCTGGGCGATCCATCATGGTTGCGCCGACTCTATCCGCAGCTTGTCTTGTCTTGACAAGTACCTCAGCTTGACTTCTGAAACCATTTTCTGGTGTCAGCCCATTTTGCCCGTAGACCAAAGGAATCCACTTACCAGTACCGTTGTCATTGAATTTAGCAACGTACAAAACACCGTTGTCGAGCAAATCGCGGTTAGCAGAACGATTTCCGGGATTGAAAGGTTGGGCACAAACGAACTTGTAGATATACTCGTTGCGCTCGTCGTCACCCTGATAGAAAGCAACACGTTTTTTGTCGTCAACAACAACCTGAGCGCTCTCATGCTTGAACCGGCCAAGGGCAGTACGCTTGACTGGTTTGCTTTGCGGATCGTAGGGATCAATCTCAACCACCCAGCCGAATAAATGGGGTTCAAGTGGGTTGGTGCTGGCATTGAAGCGTGGATCAACCTCCGGCCAGCGATAGCTAGATGATGTTGAAACGCCGTACCGATTTTGTCCTGCCAGGATATCGGACTTTTCGATGCCTGGAATTGCAACTACATCTCGTGTGGGATTAGCAAAGTAGCCGTTCCAGTTCTCTTCA
Organism: Nostoc sp. UHCC 0251; assembly: GCF_034932245.1. Taxonomy (NCBI): domain Bacteria; kingdom Bacillati; phylum Cyanobacteriota; class Cyanophyceae; order Nostocales; family Nostocaceae; genus Nostoc; species Nostoc sp. UHCC 0251. The sequence goes on along the minus strand of NZ_JAYGHD010000321.1, from coordinate 12,837 downwards.
CAGGTCAAGTAAGTGCCCCAAGGAGTGTAGCCATTGGCGCAGTTGTTGAGTGTACCGTATGCGGTGTAGCCGTCATTGAGTCTGCCGGTGTCAATAGAGCCAGTTGCCTGAATTGAAAACTTTTTTGACTTTAACAGTGCATTGCCAGCCGCAGGCCCCGATACTCGCATCTCAGTGTTGCCGGTAATACGGCGACCATAAGGCGAATTGCGATTGAAACTCCACTCATTGCCGTTTTTGGAAATTTCCACAACAGACACACCATGAGCAGCCTGAGATTTTCGTACCTTCGCAATTGTGACTACATCGAGACCATCAGGATGCAAAATTGATTCTTGGGTATATTCATGATTCACGCACAGCAGACCAGTATTGATTGGCTTATTTACAAAGCCTCTAAGCGATCTTGTTTGTGAACTTACTGTCCGACCAACAACCTTTCCTGGCTGTAAAGGGAAGTAGTACATACCGTCATTGTGCATACCAAACTGCTTTTCTTGAGCAGCAGCATCCTGAGAGGCATCAGGTAGCCAAGTTGGGCCACCAGGTGCGATCGGATCTCCCCAAGCAATCAGTACTTTGGCTGTATAACCTTCAGGAACACTGACGAGATCCTTTTCCAGCAGCCCTGTAGCTGGGTTGAGGAGATTCGGTGGGATACTTTTAAAACCTATGCCAGCAAATCCCGTTCCTTTGGGAATCGGGGCTGCATCAACACTTTGCAGAAAGCCACCAATGGAAACATCTCCCAGAACAGTTAGCACTGACGTACCCACGGCCGTCATGATGAACCGCCGCCGACTCAGACTAACGCGATCAATCACATCACGAATTGACTCGTTACCAGATGGATTGAGAGTCAAATTGTTTTTAGGGTGCGAACGTCCTTTCATTCTTTGTTCTCCATTTAAGGCTTACGAGGTTGCTATTCGGTTCATCTCTCAATAAAATGAGTTATTTGGTAAATAAAGACTTGCTCTATTTACATAAATTACTTAGATATTTATTGAGATTTGACACATTTTTAACAGCCAATAAATAGTACTGAATAACAAGTTAAGACTGGCTGATGCTGCTTACGCAGAGAAAATGATCAATTTTTTATTACCTTAAGTATTCAGCATTAACATTAGGTTATATCTTGATTAATTAGAATTTATCAACTGTTATTTTTGACAAAAAAAGAGACTTTAAAAAGTAATATTACTCCAAGCATAAAGACCTATAGCTGTAAAAAAATAAGATTGAACAGACATACAAAAACGCATATTTTAAAGTTTTAAATATGGTAAGCTTATATACCTGTTTTTAAATGCACAGCAAATATTGCATTACCAGCAGATTGAGTATTTCCGCAACCAGAGTTAGATAAGGAACAGTGTCAGCGTCGCATCTGTCCTATCCTGGAGAGGTATATAGTGTTGTGGGTGAGACTGTGTTTTTCAGCGTTGTGATACCGACTTATAATCGCCAACCGATTTTAGAAAAGTGCCTCCGCGCCTTGGAGGTGCAGGAGTTGAGTAAGTCAAGTTCGGTTACTGATTACGAGATTGTCTTGGTAGATGATGGTTCTACTGATGGCACATTGGAGTGGTTAGCAGCACACAAAGAAGAGTTTCCCCATGTGCGCTGTTTTCAGCAAGATCATGCTGGCCCAGCTGCTGCTCGGAATTTGGGAGTAAAAGAGGCGCTGGGAGACACAATTATCTTTATTGATAGCGATCTAGTAGTGCTGAAGAATTTCCTGCAAGCTCATGCTGAGGCGCTAGTGCAGGGAAAGGAGAAATTGGGGAGCGATCGCTTTTTCACTTACGGTGCAGTTATTAATACTTGTAATTTCAACAATCCAACTGCTGAACCCTACAAAGTCACAGATTTTTCAGCAGCTTTTTTTGCTACGGGAAATGTAGCAATTCCCAAACATTGGTTAGAGAAAGCCGGACTTTTTGATACTAGTTTTCAACTCTATGGCTGGGAAGATTTAGAATTAGGTGTGCGGCTGAAAAAACTAGGTTTGACACTAATTAAATGTCCAGAAGCGGTAGGATATCACTGGCATCCAGCATTTAACTTAGAGCAAATTCCCCGATTGATTGACCAAGAAATTCAACGCGGACGTATGGGAGTCTTGTTTTATCAAAAGCATCCCACATGGGAAGTGCGAATGATGATTCAAATGACTTGGTTGCATCGGTTACTTTGGGGCATTCTTTCGCTCAATGGTACGCTAAATGAACGCACAATGGCTCCGTTGCTGCAATGGCTAATTAATTTAGGTAAACCGCAATTAGCTTTAGAAATTGCCCGAATTTTTCTCAACTGGTACAACGTGAAGGGTGTTTACCAAGCCTATGCTGAAATCCAGCAAGTATCGTGATTGAATAGTGAGGAGTGCAGAGCTAGGTCTAATACCATTTCCACACAAGATTATATATTTTTAATATGTTTTTTTAATACCACTATTTGCAATTGCTAAGTAGTTTTCACCAACCTTAATTATCGCTATTAATTCATTAGCGTTACAATTATGAGTTACATGAATAATAATACATTCATCACCAACGTGTGGAGTATAATTACGCATTTTCCATGTGGACTCTTTTGCTTCCTCTTTTACAATAAAGTGATCCTAAATTAAACAGTTTTGATAATTAAGACTAGGATAAATTTTATTAGTATCTGTAATTATTACTTTTTCATTCAAAGAAGATGGTGAAATTATGTACGGTTCTCGCGTTTTTTTTAAACATGAATTGATAGAAAGAAAAATAACAAATAAAAACAAACGTACAAAAATTTTAATTACGTTATTCATTTAAACCTAGTTTATGTTTTGGGATAAAACTGTAAGCATACACATTCTATTCCTAAGTATTCCCATAGTTTGAAACTATCAAACAGTGTTTTCTTCTAGAAGTACAGGGGATTCAGCCGGGATACGCGCAAATTGGGACACGTTGTTCAAACAAACAACTAACTTCCACTCTAGGTCACTCAGTCCTTTAAAACGCTTTTAATTAATAGAAAAACATGAATCATAGTGGTGGTCAAGAAGTTTTTGGGGGTATGATTTTATTCGTCTTAGCAATTTTTTTACTTAGAGGTTGTGCAGATACTAATTTTCAAGATCGATATAATTATTGTATGAATGGTTCTTCCGGTAAAGTTTCTATATTTAAAGCTGTATTTGTTTGTATATGGAGCTAATAAAAAATTTCAGCTTTACCCTTACACTTGCTAATACTCATAATTATTCGGCATTGGTTGTTGAGTGTTAAGTATTGGGTTTTATATAGAGTGTAGTCTATGGATTATATCCTCAAGCCTCTATATGGCTTGATGTATCTTTTTATATAAGTTATTAATAGTAATATTAGGTACAGTCTAGTGTGTAATAAATATGGACTTCAATCAGATAGAGAAAGTTTTTGATATTGCTTCTAAATTGATCCAAAGCTCTGAAAAAAATCCTAAATTAACGGTTTATCATTTGATTTATCATAACGCAGGTCTTACTCATGTTGAGTTAGAGCAAACGTTGGTGTTATTAAAAGAGACTGATTTAATTTCATTTACAGCTAAAGTTTTTAATGACGTAGATCCGATTTATTTGACTCATAAAGGTTTACAGAAATATCTACAATTGAGGCAAGCTAGAGAGCAATCAAATTAATTCCTTCAAGCGCGATCGCACCTCGCTACCCATGCAAAAGCCCACAACTAGCTATAAGAAGCGCTACAGGGTACAAATGGAATTATGGGTATGGGGAATGGGTCGTTAATCAGGTGTTTGTTTAGGCATATTTTATCTATCGTTACCACTACCTAGCTGAGTACTATTTAGCTAAATAATTCTGCTAATTTTTACTCTATTAATTTATTGAGATAAGCATTTAATCCGCTACTATACAAAAGTTCATTTATAGTAAATTCTTGTTTACACTCTGTCTTAATTAAATCTATTGGGAGAAATCCTGCTGATATAATTTTATATTCATGTTCTTTATTTTCTTTATAGTTTTCTACGATTTCTTTAAAGGTTACTTCTTTTTGAATTAACATACAAACTAAAAAATTATTTTTTTCAATTTCTTCTTTACTTATTGACCACTCAACAGTATTATAAATGCCATTACGTGTTTTAACCTGAATTCCTCCTATGCTTAAATCAGAAATTAACTTGAAATCAACTTTATTGTCGCCATGTTTTTTGATTGTATAGTCAACTTCAGTAACTAATTCATTTAAGCTGCTTTTGACAGCTTCCTCTCCTAACTTGCCTATATAATTGTTTTTAAAAGTTTTTATATTTATTTGAGGTGAACTTTTATATTTCATATACATAGACAAAGAAAAACGAAGTATATTAATTATTTTATTTTGTTCTGAGACAACTGTTATTTCACTATTTCTACCTGGAGTTTGACAATTTAAGAGACAATCATATTTAAGCCTTTCTATAAAGTCATATTGTTGTTTCCGTAATAATTCAACACTATTTATTTTATACATTATTTCTATTTTTATAAATTTATTTGTGAATATACAGCACTTACGGCAGCTATGAGGTACATCCCCAAGTCTAAAAGCTTTGATAGGAGAGGGCTAGGAGAAAAACTGTATTGCATAATAGCCGGAAGCGCTGTATCGAAAAAGAATTGGTTATTCCTTCTCAATATCTAGAGTTCCCAGTTTTAATAAAAAAGTAATTAATTTCACTAAATAATAGTGACCGTTAATCACAGGCTAGTTTCTGAGAGTACTAATTGTGGCTTAGTTCCTGGGAGTGTCAATGGTGTACTGAATATTTTGAAGAATATTATTGTTGTCCTAGCCGCTATAACTCCCTTATGGGCGGTTTTACACCCTGATTTTATTCCTGTAGCTATAAGCGTATCGCCTATGGGTGTACGTTATTTACTGCAAACATCTAAGGATAAAGAGGATACTAAGTAAATCAAGTTAGACCGTAGGTATTCTTACACGCTACCTGCGGTCGTTAACTCCAACGATTGCATTTCAAGAATTATTTCTAATCAACTGCAACAAGATAGACTCAAGACTTTGTAATGCCGCGTTTGTGGTACGCTGATGTTCTTCAAAATTACGTTGATGTTGTTCATGGCTATCACGTAATTCAAGTAACACATCATCCAAAATCGCACTACGACCCAAAACACGGTCAACGTTACTGGTTAGCTCTCTCATTTCTTGGCTTAGTTCATCCAGTTGTGCCTGTGTGTTAGCTTGTCTAATGGTTAAATTGTCTAATTGTTCTTGTGTACTAGTTTGTCTTTCAGCCAACCCCAAGATTATTTGTTCAATACGGTCTATTCGGTTAGGGAAATATTCGGGTGTATCAGTCATTTTCCTTGTGTTGAACTCCTACAATTTTACTTTCTCCTTTGATTCAATATCCTCAAACACCGATAAATATTGTTTGTAGGGCGGCGTGATAGTTAAATTATTTAATCGCTAGCACTACAAACCTGATACAAATAACGCGATTTTCTACTGAGATAACCCCACTAAATCACAATTCCCCACAGCGATCACTACAGGAAATCAAAGGGTTGTGCGGGTTAGGGGATGGTTAGGACGGGTTAGTCCTCTACTTCAGAATTATTATATGTAATATATTATGTCAAAATCGCGCCACCCATTAATCGCTCATACCGATACTTCAACTCTTGTTTCATCAAATACCAACGCTCTAAAGTTACATCCATTTCTATTATTTTTTCTGCTGCTTGCCGTGCTAAAAGTAAAACTTCCTCATCTTCAACTAAACTTGCTAAGGTAAAATCTGGCACTCCAGATTGACGAGTTCCTAGCACTTGCCCAGGTCCGCGAAAACGCATATCCATTTCTGAGATGAAAAAGCCATCCTGAGATTGTTCCAACACCTTCAAACGTTGTTGAGCATCAGGACTCCTAGAACTGCTCATCAATAGACAGTAAGACTGAGCCGCGCCACGACCGACACGCCCCCGCAGTTGGTGGAGTTGCGATAAACCAAATCGCTCTGCATTTTCAATGAGCATCACCGTAGCGTTAGGTACGTCTACGCCAACCTCAACAACGGTAGTAGAAACCAAAATTTGCGTTTGGTTATCACGAAATTTGGTAATCGCTTCATCTTTGTCGGCTGAACTCATGCGACCGTGCAGTAACCCCACTTGAAAATCGGGAAAAACGCTTTCTTGTAACTTTTGATGCTCCTCGGTTGCCGATCGCAAATCTAATTTTTCTGATTCTTCCACTAATGGCAAAACTACATAAACTTGTCTACCTTGGACAATTTCTCTGCGGATGAGATCATAAGCATGGTTGCGTTGCTGACCTGATAGCACTGTTGTCTGAATCTTTTGTCGTCCCGGTGGTAACTCATCAATTTGGCTTACATCCAAATCCCCGTGTATCGTCAACGCTAAGGTTCGGGGAATCGGGGTTGCTGTCATAGTTAACACATGGGGTTGCTCGCCTTTTTGCTGTAAACGTGCCCGTTGTTCTACCCCAAAGCGATGCTGCTCATCAATCACCACTAAACCCAATTGTTGGAAGTTTACAGGGTCTTGAATCAAGGCATGGGTTCCTACTAAAAGAGGTAATTCACCGGTGCTTAACTGAGAATGTATTTGTCTTCGTTTAGCAGTTTTGGTAGAACCTGTAAGTAATTCCACTGGTAAGTGCAGCAGGTTAAACCAACCAACTAACTTGCGATAATGTTGTTCTGCCAAAACTTCTGTGGGAGCCATCAGCGCCGCTTGGTAGCCAGATTGAATTGCTGCGAGGATAGCTAGCACGGCGACGACTGTTTTACCAGAACCGACATCGCCTTGTACCAAACGATTCATTGGTACGGGTTTTTGCAAGTCGTTGAGGATATCGTTGAGAACTCTTTGCTGTGCGCCAGTGAGTTGAAAAGGCAGTATTTCGTGGAATTTCTCTACAAGTTGACCGCGTGGAACCAGGATAGCGCTAGTTTGAATCGCTCTTGCTTGCTGCTGACGTTGCAATAACCCAAGTTGTAGGTAGAAAAATTCATCAAAAACTAGGCGACGACGGGCAACTTGTAGGACGGCGCTATCGCTGGGAAAATGGATGTTAGCGATCGCATCTTTCAATTCCATCAAACCATACTTCTGTCGCAAACCACTTGGCAGAGGGTCTTTCAAGTTAGCCGCAGCAGGCAAAGCAGCTATTACCGCCTGTCGCACTGTATTCGCCACCACCCCTTCGGTCAATCCATAAATTGGCACTACTCGCCCAATATTTAACGACTCAATCGAATCTCCTGGATTTGCCAAAACCTCTAGTTCTGGATTATCCAATGTCAAGCCGTATTTACTTTCTTTCACCAACCCACACGCCGCTAAAATACTACCTACTGGATAACGGCGTTTTAAACTTTCTTGCCAAGCGCGACTGCTAAAACGTGTACCTGCGTAAAAACGACCAATTTTGATTTGACCACTGTTATCTTTTACAACCAGTTCCAAAATTGATAATTTCTGATTTTTAGGGCTAGTAAAGCAGTTGCAACGCTTCACTGTAGCTACTATTGTCACCGTCTCACCCGCCTGTAACTCGCGGATATTCACCTGACGCGCATAATCAATATGGTCACGGGGATAGTAAAAAAGCAAGTCGCGGACGGTGTGTAAACCAAGCCGTGCCAAATTATCAGCTTTTTTAAAGCCTATTTCTGGTAAATCGCTGAGTTTTTGCTCAATGTTCGGTGCAAGTCTCCGGCTCACCTCAGAGATGATTTTAGATTTTGGATTTTGGATTTTGGATTGATAAGTTTTCCCTTGCTCCCCTGCTCCCCTGCTCCCCTGCTTCCCCTGCTCCCCCTGCTCCTCTTGCTGTAGTTGGGAGAGATACCTACGAGTCTCTGCTACTAAATGTTGTCTTTCTTCCAGTGCCAGATGTGGATAACTAGCAAATTGCACCGCTAGTCCTTGCCAACGGCGGCGTTCAGTGTGGGGTAAGCCTGTTGGAAATTTACCCAAAGTCAGGCTAAGAAATTCACTGAAGCGGTATTGTCTGCCCATCAAGTCTGTAAAGCCGCGTTCGGCTTCTATTGCCAAGGCTTTATGCAATCGTATCCAATCTGGTTTTTCATTAGTCATTGGTCAATAGACATGGGAGTGAGGAGTTAGGAATAAATAACTCATAACTCATAATTCATAACTCATAACTTTATTCAAACCAACTAGCACGCCATGCAGCTTCAGCTTCAGCGATCGCCTTTTCCCGATGTTTTTTTTGATACTCTCGTCCTAGCTTGTTTAGCTGAACTAAAATACTGCGGATTTGCCTGCGCTCAGAGGAGAGTGCCACATCAGCAAATTCAATTTCCCCTAGCCGTAGATTAACAGCCATGATTTGCGTCAGTCCAGAATCTTCTGACTGCTGCTCATTTTCAATTTCAATTACTAAGTTTAATAAGTTGGGTGGTCCTGGCATTACCTCACCAGATGCTTCTGATGCAGCAGCGGCTGCGGCTGCTAAAATTGGTTCTGGTAATTTTTTGGGTAATACTCCGGCTTTTTGTAATAGAAGATTAGCGTCATGCGAAAGTCTTTTCAGTATCTCTTGCATTACCTCTTCTAAGTTCTGTTGCCATTTTACTAGTTCTATAGGATTAGAAGTGTCAGCGGTGAGAGACTGAGAATTAGAGGTGTCCAAAAGTTCAGAAGATGAAGAGGATGTTATTCCCTCATCTCCCTCATCTCCCACGCTGCGGGAAGCTAAAGCTACATCTTCCTCATCTAACCCAACTTCCTCACTTTTAATACAAGCGAGCAATTGCTCCGCTGCCACTTGACCCAACTTACGGATGGCTTGTTGCAATTGCTGGCGCTGATTCAGTGACAAATGCAGAAACTTTTCGGGATATCCTTGGGTACAAAGATGGTAACTCGCTAAAATCAACTGTTTTCGTACAGTTAATCCCAAGGTGTCTAGATAACTAGCATAAGCGCTTTGTAGTTCTAGTGCGATCGCCCGAATCGCTTCTTTGAGTGCTGCAATATCCCGTTCAATTCGCTCGATTGCTCTTCCCATATCTTTTCGTTCTTGTCCATGTTAACTATTACATAGTACAAATGTACGAATTTATTTTAAGATAACTTTCCAGAGGATTTTAGATTTTAAATTAAAGCGATATTTAGCGTCTCTACTAAAAAAACACAGGTCAGGCTATTTGCTTGACCTGTTTGGTAAAAAGTCATTAGTCATTTGTCCTTTATTCTTGTTAAAGAATAATGACTAATGACCAATGACTAAGTGTTACTTGCTGCCCATTTGTGCAGCGACTTCATCAGCAAAGCTAATTTCTTGCTTCTCAATGCCTTCGCCCAATATATAGCGGACAAAGCGAGTCACTTGAATCTCTTCGCCTAATTTCGCCTTCGCTTGCTTCAAGAGGTCTTCTACGGAAATACTCTGATCACGGATGTAAGGCTGATCGATCAAAGTCAATTCTTTCAGGCGTTTTTCAATTCGTCCCTGAACAATTTTTTCTTTGATGTTATCTGGCTTGTTCGCCAAATCATCCTTGCCCATTTCAATATCTTTTTCCTTTTGGGCAACTTCGGCGGGGATTTGGTCTACGCTCACATACTCGACGTTTGGACAAGCCGCAACTTGCATTGCGGTGTTCCGTGCCAAGCTTTGGAACTCTTGATTAGTAGCCACTGACTCACTTTGAGAACCCAGTTCTACCAATACACCAACTCGACCGCCAGTGTGAATGTAGCTGTCTACTACACCTTGTGTGCCTTCTGCTAGTGCAAAATTGATAAAGCGACGCACTTGAATATTTTCACCGAGCGTAGCAATCGTTTGCTTGATGAATTCTTCTACAGTCCCGCTTGCACTATCAGCATACTTTTGAGCCAACAAAGACTCAACACTATCAGCAGTCGCTGCTTGCTTTGCCAGGTTCTTAACTAAAGCTTTAAAAGCCTCGTTACGAGCAACAAAGTCGGTTTGGCAGTTGACTTCTATGAGTACACCCACTCGACCACCGGGCTGAATGTAAGTGTCTACTAGACCTTCTGCCGCAACGCGATCGCTTTTTGCCCCCGCCTTAGAGATGCCCTTTTTCCGTAGCCAGTCTGCGGCTTCTTCTACGTTGCCTTCAGTCTCTATCAGCGCCTTTTTGCAGTCCATCATGCCGGCACCAGTTTTTTGGCGTAGCTCTTGGACGAGTTTTGCAGATATTTCCGCCATTTTGCCTCAATTCCTAACTTGACCTCGAGTTGTAATCGCTCACGGGTGTTGAGTATTTCTATCTTACTCAGGGCTGGGGGAGAAAAATAATGAAGTTATAAGGTATGAGTTTTTTCTTCTCTACCTTTGCCTACCTTATGCCGCAGGCTAGGGCGGATTGCTGCTACTTTGCCAGCTACCACCCTCCTTTGGACAATTACTTCACCCCTGTTTTACTTATTCCTCTGTTTCCTCATCGGGAATTACAGCGTCAGTATATTCGCCTTCTTCGTAGTCATCGTCATACTCACTACCGTCGTAATCTTCGTAATCATCTTCAGCTTCCAGCTGACCGTGACGACCTTCATAAATCGCATCCGCCAATTTTCCGACTATCAGCTTGATTGATCTGATAGCATCGTCGTTTGCTGGGATGGGGATATCTACTACATCTGGGTCACAGTTTGTATCCAGCATGGACACGATAGGAATATTCAGCTTTTGGCATTCTTGAACTGCGTTATATTCCCGCCGTTGGTCTACAATCACCACGATATCGGGTACTTTCCGCATTGTTTTAATGCCGCCCAAGTATTTCTGAAGCTTCGTCATTTCCCGACGTAGCATTGATGCTTCTTTTTTCGGTAATAAATCTAGTGCGCCAGTTTCTTCACGGCGTTCTAAATCTTTCAGACGGTCTACCCGTGTTTTGATGGTTGCCCAGTTGGTCAACATTCCACCCAACCAGCGTTGGTTAATGTAGTGGGAACCACAACGGCTAGCTTCTTGGGCAATAATTCCAGCTGCTTGGCGCTTAGTGCCAACGAAAAGAAACTTCTTCCCTTGTTCAGCGTGCGATCGCATGTAGTTGTAGGCATTATCCATCAACTGGGCAGTTTGCACCAAGTCGATGATATGTACACCATTGCGGGAAGTATAAATGTAAGGAGACATTTTTGGGTTCCAACGCCGGGTCTGATGCCCAAAGTGAACCCCTGACTCCATCATTTGAGCCAATGAAACTACTGGCATATATTTTCTAACTCCTATTCGGGTTAAACCTCCATCCAAGCGTATTTCCCAATCGGGAAACACCCGAATTCTCAGATGTGCGAGATTAGTTAACCATACTAGGTTAACACATTCGGAAGAGTTGTAGTTTGTTGACAGAGTGAAGTGCGATAAAATAGCGCTGCCTACTCAACAATTGGGCAACGCTATGCTTTTAGTAATGAAAATCTTGCTGTTTTAAACATCTACTCGCGGTCTTCTTGCTCCTTGGGCTTAGGTTTTTGTCGCCGTTGTTCCATCTGCTCGTCGATAGTTTCTCTTATTTTTCGATCGGCAGCGTCCATCGCAGAATACTTAAAGCGGTTGATTATGCCACTGAACAAGTTACCAAAGAATCTTTCAATTTCTTGCATAATTTTATACCTCGATATTTAAAGGTAAATTCTTGACTCTACATTGGTCTTGGACTTCTTAGTAGAAGTTGCCAATAAACACTAACTTGTCCTCGAAGTATCTGTTAGTTTTTAAACGTCTCTGGGTGCGTAAAGGACTGGCGGTTTATTGATCCTTTGATTCAGTTTTACTTGCGAATTACTGTATAAAACAGTCTCATCAATTAAAACAGTATTATTGAGACTTACTAGGTTGAAACGCTGTAGACATTATATTTATTGTATTCTGTCTAAGGTAATAAATATAGCAAAGATATAGGTAACAAATTGTTTACTTGGCATTGGGCTGAGATATCACCAAAAACCTGCAAGATGATCTGGAAATGCTTGATTTTCTGTTGTAGCTCATGGGTAAAAAATTCAGATACTCATCAACGATTTATTCTCGCACAGCTACTGTGTCAAATTGATAGCATAGACAAAACAATTAAATGTTTTGACCAACAAATTGAGGAATATTGTCGCCTTTTTGAGCAAGCGGTAGAGTTAGTGGATACTATACCAGGTATCGCACGTCGAACTGCGGAAATTATTGTATCTGAAATTGGCATCGACATGAGCCGTTTCCCAAGTGCCCAGCATTTGGCTGCTTGGGCTGGAGTTGCTCCTGGTAACTACGAAAGTGCTGGGAAAACGCTTTCAACTAGTACCCGTAAAGGCAATCGCTCCTTACGAACAATTCTGGTTCAAGCCGCTCACGCTCTAGCCCATACTAAAACTTACCTTGCTGCTCAATTTCGTCGTATTAGCGGGCGAAGAGGCAAAAAACGTGCAGATGTTGCTGTTGCACATTCTATTTTAACGATCGCTTACCATCTAATATCACGTCAAGAACCTTATAAAGATTTAGGAGCTGATTATTTCGACAAACACCGACCGGAAAGTGTCAAGAAACGTTTGATTAAACGCCTAGAAAAACTTGGTTATCAAGTTAGTGTTGAACCTGTTCCGGTCGCACTTTAAACCTGTAATCAATATTTTGTTTCGGCTATGTCGCCATTCAATGACTTCAGCCACATATCCTTCTTGGATTTAAGCCGAAGTTTGATTTTCAAGTCAGAAGGAACAAGTCAAAAGGGGATTCAAACCCCTCCTGAATTGGAGCCACTGAACAAGAGTTCAGAGTTCTTGTCTTAAACCCTTACTCCCTTTC
>NZ_JAYGHD010000320.1:0-34118 GCF_034932245.1 Nostoc sp. UHCC 0251 | reverse complement strand
TTTTCAGTATTTATATATCTTAACATACCGGACTTTTTTGATGCCTATCTACTTAACCGCTTGGAAAATATCCTCTTCCAGCTATACGATGCTGAATCAGATAATTTCCAGCACGGTGATCAGCTAACTTTAGAAGGTCTTATCCACATTGTCGGGCTTTTGAATGTGGGCAAGTCTACCCTGTTGGAAATTCTGATTTATCTCTTCGCTAAACAGGGCGATCGCTGTGGGTTGATGGTGAATGATGTTGCTACAGCAGTGCGCCTCGCTTCTTTGTTCTGCCACAAATTAGGAATTCCTGCTGCACCAGTGTTGGGTAGTAAACGCCAAGAGCAACTGGCAAAAGTCTACGAACCTATTCTCAAAAATGAGGGTAAGGAAATTACTAAGGGAGGGATGCACCCAGCTTGGCGTTGGTTCAGCCAAGTCTGCCCGCTTTTAGCTTTAGTGCAATCAGAAGATAAGTGGGAATTTGGTAATGAACCTTGTCACAAGCTTTATCAAAAAGTTCTTGTAGCTGATAATGATGATTCTGATGATGAAGACTGGCAGGAAAGTGATAAAAAATACACTTGTCCCTTGTATTACAAATGTCCACGTCACCATTTAGAACACGATATTGCTACAGCTTCAGTCTGGATTTTCACCCCTGCTAGTTTCATTCATACTCGTGTACCCCGCCAGGGATTTGAACAAGACTTGACCTTTGCTGAGGCTGTTTACCGAGAATGTAAATATCTATTTGTTGACGAAGCCGATCGCGTGCAGATTCAGTTTGATGAAGAGTTTGCCCCTGATGAAGTTTTAGTCGATGCTTCTGAAAACTCTTTTTTAAATAAACTCGGACTTAACCAGTCCACGATTTACAATTCCGATCGCGGTGATATGGCAGGCGATCGCTTTGTTGCTTGGACAAGCGCACATTACCATACCCAAAATGCTACTAACCGCATCTATCACCTACTCCTCACCCACTCTAAATTAGTTGCATGGTTGGGGCCACTTCCCTTTACAGGCCGTTCTCTATTTGCTCGGATTATCCGTGACTTGGTTGATCCACCTGAGATTACTGTCTCAGCGAAACCGAAACTAACTCGCCAACAAATCATGGAAGAACGGCGTAAACGCATCATTGAAGCAGACTTGGCTCCCACAGAGCAACGTCGCCGCCGCAAACAAATGATGGATCAACTAGATGGATTTTTACAACATCCGCTCAATCCCCGTCGTGGTGGTGAACTTTCAGGTTTGGCGTTGACAATACTAACTGCGGAAGATGACCGTCAAGCCTTAGCTGAAATTGCTCCTTGGTGCAAAAGATGGATAGAAATCCATAATCTTTCCCTACCAGATCAGACTCAATTTGAGGAACTAACCCGAAATCTCCAGTTTGCGATTTTAGTCACCATACTCGATAACCGGCTGGGTTTTATAGTTGATAATCTGAGCGACCTCGGTCGGGTAATTAACTTGCACGACTCAAGCCAAGACCTTTTACATCGCCCACCGGATGACTTTCTCCCAGTTTTACCAGAATCGCCAGTGGGAAATATTCTAGGTTTTTTGTATAAGCAAGAACGTAGTGCTAAAAAAGCTGGCAAGTTGGACTATTTCCGCTATGTGGGTGTAGGCCGTGCGTTACTGTTAAATTTCCCAAGACTGTTTGCAGTTGATGATTGGGAGGGGCCGCATACTGTTCTGATATCAGGTACTAGCTACGCTCCGGGTTCGCCAGCCTATCACATCAACATAAAACCCACTGTATTGTTGCAATCTAGAACTGGCGAGGCAGGTATAGCTGAAAGTCAATTTTTCTTTAGTCCCAAACAGAATCCGCAAGCCAACTATATTGCTTTATCAGGATTACCACCTGCAAAACGTAAACTTGCTGCTAAAGAAATGGTCGAGGCTATGTGCTACTCGGTAAGAGGTGGAGAGAGTTTTCTAGATGGGGTATTTCAGGATTTAGCACAGCGAAAACAACAGCAACCTGAATGGTGGAGCGATCGCGATCGCATTTTGATTGTTGTGGGTAGTTACGATGAATCGGAGTGGGTCACGTCTATCTTACAATCGCGCTACCGTTTCGACGTAAATATCAACGATGACGGTATTGCCACCCTCCGCCGTGACAATGCTCCTACTCATCTTCATGGGATTCTGCGAAGCGAAATCAGGAATTTACAACATTTACCTACCCAAATTGTAGTTGCTCCTTTGATGGCTTTAGAGCGGGGTCACAACATCTTGAATGCTCAAGGTAAAGCTGCATTTGGTGCAGTGCTGTTCCTCAACAGACCTATGCCAGTACCTGATAACTGGCAATCTACTGTTCAGCAACTCAACGCTTGGGCGCTGAAACATGAAAAAGACTCCACACTTTATGAAGAAGCTCAATCAATATCGATGAACCTAACCCTGACTCAGGTTGCAGATATCTTCTACCAGAATGCTGTGGCCGAAATGGTCAATCTGAACTACACAGCATGGGCTTTCAAGCAATTAACACAAGACGAGCGATCGGTACTTTGCTGGACTCAGTTAGTGAGTATCTGGCAAATTATTGGGCGTTTGGTGCGTGGTGGAGTACCAGCAGTAGTCCATTTTATAGATGTGAAATTTGCCCCAAATTCAGCCATTGGCGAACAAGACAGTGAAAGTACTTCACTTTTGGTTGCCATCATCAAGGTGCTGGAACCCTATGTAGAAGGTGAGGATGTGCTGGCGCGATCGCTCTATGGAGCTTTTTTAAATGCGTTGAAACAAATAAGAGAAAGAAACTTAAACTATGACTAAAACTATTCTTCCTGGTGCTTGGGAACTTACTGCAACGAATCCAACATGCAAACTCTCTGCAATGTATGTTCCTACTGCATGGCGACAAGTTGCCAACAACCTTGCTCAACAGCGTGCCAAACTCCAAGGTAAAAGTTATCGGGCTGTACCAGTTTATTCCCTCGATCCCCTGGTAGTTGGTAGTTTTCCCAAAATTATTAAGACTTTGCGTAATGGCTGGCAAAAAGACAATGTACCTTGGTTGTTAGCAACAGAAACCACAAACATTTCTGACTTAGGTAACTTGATCAAAGATTGGTTGATAGAAGAATTTAGTACCTTAGAGGATGTTGAGTCACAACTTGCAAATCTCAATAATGATGATTGGCGATGGGAAGATTCACAAACCTATGAATTACTCTATCCTCAAAACAAAGTCGAAACAAACAACCTTTACCAAGCAATTCCAGATTACCTTGCCAAGGAGTTTCTCAAAAACCCAAGAGTTTACTTTGGTGTTGATGAGCAGTATGAACTGACATTTTACCGAGTAGTCAGCCTCCAAGGTGCTGAGTTGATGTCATGGCCTCCCAGCGAAATTACGGTAACTAAAGGAAAGGAAACAACAGAAACAGCATACATCTCATTTGTCATTGAGTTTGTTTTGCAAACAGTTCCCTGGCGCGAAAAACCTATTGTCTATCATCAGTTATCAATTCGACGTTGGCTGACTAAACCTTTGAATTATGTACCTTATCCAGGTGTAAAAGCTCATATTGGTGATAACCGTCGGTGGTTAGATGGTCAACGCCAAGCCTTTTGCTTTATTCCACTGATGATGAACCGTTACAGAAAGGAAGTGAAATGGCCTCAAGCCATCAGCAATCTTTTTTCTCTCAATGACTCTCAACTTCCTGACGCAAATAATTTCGTTTCTAACCCAAATCATAACTGGTCAGGTATTAACCTTAGAGGATGACAAGACAACTCTAAGGCTATCAGTACTAAAGATCCAGTGGAATCGTCAGCCTCTGAGGATTCCAATTTTTAACAACGAAGCTACCTTTCAGATTTTGCAACAATATTAAATCGTTGGCTGTTAACCGCAAAGATTGGTAACAATAGGAAGAAGCACAACGTTTTCCTAAAAACTGTTTTTCAATATGAGCAATACCAGTAATTTTCGTGAAGCTATCCGTGAGGCTAAATCTCACGCCCTTGTTGGCCCTAACGTGATTGCCAACGCCCTCCCCTACGTCGGTGGTGGTTTGGTGCTAACGGCATTAGGAACCTACGGCGGTTTGGGAGTTATCCGTACTAACCCTGGAATCTTCTTTCCTACCTTCATTGGTGCGGTGATTGTAGAGTTAATTTTATTCTTTGTTGCCCAAAATGTTGCCCAAAAAGGTAATAAGGGGCTTGCACTACCCCTGTTGGCAACCTACAGCCTCTTGTCTGGATATACCCTCAGTGGCTTGGTGTATGTAGCCTTGAGATCCCAAGGTGTTGGCATTCAAGGCATTGGGTTGGCTGCCCTTGGTTGTGGCATCACTTTTATTGCTGCCCGTCAAATTGGTTCAAATCTTTCTGAACAAGATGGCATGGCTTTGACAAAAACCATCAATCTCGGCGTTATCGCCTTGGTGGTTGTGTGTCTTGCCCAATTCGGTTTTGCCATGTTTGGTGTTTACACGCCAAATTGGTTAGAAATTGCCATCTCCGGTTTAGGAGTATTTCTGTTTGTTGGGGTTTCTGTTGTCGATTTCTACATCTTGCCCCGCACTTACAGCGATGACCAATATCTGCCTGCTGCTTTGTCGATGTACTTAACTTACATCAACTTGTTCGTCTTTATCTTGCGGTTGCTAATTGCCATCAATGGCCGCGATTAATGGTCTGTAGACACTAACAAAAGTCAAGTTTTATAAAGTAAAAACCGTGGTTAAATTTTTATAACCCACGGTTTTTTCATCGTTTTAATAGTATAATATATAGATGAATTAAGCCTCAAGTGAGCAAAACTATGCTTGAACTCTTAAATATCAAAATTGAAGTAGAAAGGTTGTCTAATATCTTGACCAAGGCTGAAGGCTGTCTTTGACCTCCCAGAACTGAGTGCAAGAATTGAAGAGTTGAATCAATTGATTTCTCAAGCTACTTTCTGGGATAATTCTGCCAGTTTTTATCAGATACTTCAAGAAATTGATTTCCTCAAGGCTACAAAGAAACAATATCAGCGATCGCACTTCATTCTAGAAGATATTAAGGCTGCAATAGAACTACTAGAATTATCTGCTGATGAGGAATTGTTGCTGGAGGCGCAAACCAACCTTACCCAACTCCAGCAAGAACTTGAAACAATAGAAATACAACAATTACTGTCCAACCCCCACGACCAAAAAGGTGTATTTCTCACTATTACTGCTGGGGTTGGTGGTGCAGATGCTCAATATTGGGCATATATGCTGCTACGAATGTACTTTAAATGGGCAGAAAGCCACAGTTACAAAATCCTTTTAGTGGAAGAATCTTGCGGGGATTTAGCTGGGATTAAATCTGCCTCCTTGGAAATTATCGGTCGTTATGCATACGGCTACCTCAAATCAGAAATAGGCACACATCAACTAGAACAGATATCGCCCTTCGATGTTATTAACAGCTTGCACACGAGTTTAGCTAGTGTAGAAGTTATCTCAATATTGGGTGAGTCCGTTGAGTGTGAGATTCCAGAGAAGGATTTGGAAATTACTTGGCCTCGCTATCGAGGGAATGTCAACCGAACAGAAACATGGGTAAAGATGGTTCACATTCCTACCGGGATTAGTGTATTTTGTAACCAACAGCGTAGTCTGATGCAAAACAAAGAGAAAGCCTTAGCTATTCTCAAGAGTAAACTGTTTGCGATGCCTACGGCTGGCTACGCCTACGCACTAGCCCAAGGTGTCCAGATTGACAAAATTCAACGCCGACAGATAAAACCTCTATCCAACAAGCTCATCCGTGAATATATTTTGCATCCTTACACCAACGTGAAAGATTTACGTACCAATGTAGAAACACTTGCTGCGACAGAGGTTTTGAACGGTAAAATTGATTTGTTTATCAAAGCCTATCTGCAACAGCTAAATCATACTACTTCAGTAGGTAAAGAACCGCTTGATAATTTCAAGTCACTTTTGTAACTTATATAAGTAGTGTAGAAAAAATTTGCCCAACTACAGCTAAAATCAAGAAACATAAGTAGAATAAAGAGCAATTTTCCAATTTAAAGCGCTCTATCTCTCATTACAGCAAGCACTATGGAAGTTTTAGAACTCAAACGCGAAATCGAAACGTTGTCTGGCCGCCTGGGTAAAACCCAGGACTATCTTTGACGTACCTGCACTGACAGCCAAAATTCAAGACCTCGAAAAAATATCAGCACAGCCAGAATTCTGGAATGACCAAACCCAGGCCCAACAAACGCTGCAAGAACTCAACGACCTGAAAGCCC
Source organism: Nostoc sp. UHCC 0251 (assembly GCF_034932245.1). Taxonomy (NCBI): domain Bacteria; kingdom Bacillati; phylum Cyanobacteriota; class Cyanophyceae; order Nostocales; family Nostocaceae; genus Nostoc; species Nostoc sp. UHCC 0251. The sequence goes on along the minus strand of NZ_JAYGHD010000320.1, from coordinate 27,850 downwards.
ACCTCCAGCAATACGATCGCTGGCACGCCAATCTAGAAGATACTAAGGCAGTTGTTGAATTGTTGGAGTTAGAAACTGATGAGGCGCTACTCCAAGAAGCAGAATCTACCATCACTAAACTGAATCGTGACCTAGATCAGTGGGAGTTACAACAGTTACTTTCGGGCCCCTATGATGCGGAAGGTGCTGTACTGACGATTAGTGCTGGTGCTGGTGGCACTGATGCTCAAGACTGGGCATTTATGCTGATGCGGATGTACACCCGTTGGGGCGAAGCTCACGGCTATAAGGTAACTTTGGCTGAAGAGTCGGAGGGTGATGAAGCCGGAATTAAATCGGCAACCCTAGAAATTACTGGTCGCTATGCTTACGGTTACTTGCGATCAGAAATGGGTACACATCGCTTAGTGCGGATTTCACCTTTTAATGCCAACGGTAAGCGACAAACCAGTTTTGCAGGGGTGGAAGTAATGCCACAGATTGATAACTCTGTGCAATTGGATATTCCAGATAAAGATTTGGAAATCACCACAACTCGTTCTGGTGGTAAAGGTGGGCAAAACGTCAACAAAGTAGAAACTGCGGTGCGGATTGTTCACCTTCCTACTGGTCTTGCCGTGCGCTGTACAGAAGAGCGATCGCAGCTGCAAAATAAAGAAAAAGCCCTAAATCGCCTCAAAGCAAAGCTGTTGGTCATAGCCAAAGAGCAACGCGCCCAAGAAATTGCCGAAATTCGGGGCGATATGGTGGAAGCCTCCTGGGGAAACCAAATCCGTAACTATGTATTTCACCCTTACCAAATGGTGAAGGATTTGCGTACAAATACAGAAACAACGGCGATTGGCGATGTGATGAATGGCGAAATTGATCCATTCATTCAAGCTTATCTGCGTCAAGAGAATAAATTAGTAGAAAACAGTCCCGCATAACTTGGGATTGTTTACAAGTGCTAAGTAATTATTTTTAATATTACTTAGCACTTGTTATTTATTTTTCTAAGATTGGCACAATTACATAGTATTCCTTCTTATTGGGGCGTTTTTAGATAAATTCCTGAGCAATATACAGGCGATCGCCACTCTATCCCAGACCAACTGTTACAGTTATAAAAGAGTCTGTGGACAAATAAATATGAGTAACTCTCCTTCAACAGAACCTCAACCTAGCTACGTAAAACTCGCCATGCGAAACATGGTGCGGAAGGGTGCAACTTCCCTGAAGCATTTTGCGTTGACTGCCGTAGGGCTTTTAGCTCTTCTTGTTGGTCTTGCTTACTTAACTCACTAAACTAGTCATTAGTCATTAGTCATTAATTATATTTAAAAGGACAGATGACCAATGACAAAGGACAGTCTTAGCGAAAAACCCTAAACCTCAGACTAGGAGACTTTGTGCCCCTGAGCGTTGAACTATATGTGGAGGATGATTTTTACGAGTTGTCCCCGACAACATCAGTAAAAATTGAGGACACCAATCCCCGAATTCCTCCTGAAACTTGGGAAAATTGGTTTAATCACTGGTTGGAAATACTTCACCCTCAAATTCCGCCAGCGCCAAGCTATGAAATCGGGCTGCGTTTGACAGATGACTTGCAAATTCAAGAACTGAATGCCCAGTATCGCCAACAAAATAAGCCTACAGACGTTTTAGCCTTTGCTGCTTTAGAGGTGGATTTTCCTCAGAGCAAAGAAATGCTTGCTTCTGTACCATTATACTTAGGTGATATTATTGTGTCTGTAAATACAGCACAGCGTCAAGCTCAACAGCAGGAACATAACTTACCAACTGAGCTAGCTTGGTTAGCTGCTCACGGTTTGTTACACCTCTTGGGCTGGGATCATCCTGATGAAGAAAGTTTGGGGCGAATGTTAAAACAGCAAGTGAGATTGCTGAACGCGGTAGGTATTGCTATTGACATGGAATAGCAGTATCTCGTGTATTCTTTAAGTGTTAATTTTGGGTAATACTTTTATAATACTTCTGTGGAAAATTCTTAAAGATTGCCTCAAAGTTAATTCTGCCATTTAAGATCGGCGAATATTCCCACTGTAGCAACTCTGTTCTTGTGTTTTTAAGTCTATGTCCCAAAAAATTTCTCCATCACCAACGCCCACCTCGTTACAAACACTGGTGTCTAACGAACGGGAATTCTCCTGGAAAGTAGCCTCTAATTTATTTGTTAGTTTTAAATATGCCTGGGCTGGAATCAGCTATAGTTTTCAAACTCAACGGAATTTTCGGATACACGTAAGTGTTTGTGCTTTAGCGATCGCTTTAAGCGTTTTTTTACATCTGCAAGCCGTGGAAATAGCGGTAATTGGTGTAACTAGTGGTTTAGTTTTGGCACTAGAGTTACTAAATACAGCGATCGAGTCCCTTGTGGACTTAACCGTTAAGCAGACATACCATGATTTGGCAAAAATTGCTAAAGATTGTGCGGCTGGTGCAGTCCTTGTCTCTGCTTTGGTAGCGGTGCTAGTAGCTGGTACGCTGATGCTCCCTCCTCTGGTAAAGTTAATTATATCGGCTTTGTAGACATGACTTGCGTAGGTGTAGTCCGTACAACGGCCACGCTCAGTGACCACCGCAGGTATCACCAAGTGAGGAGGTAAGAGGATCACACTCTATCCGATCCCTTTTGGAGAACACCTTATAAGCAATTCAAAATTCAAGTAATGCGATGTCTACGACGGGCTAGGCCAACGTGTCAAACATCCTGGGTGAAGGGTTACTTGGTAATCTTTAGGCGTCCATGCCAGCTTTATTTTTACACCTAGCGAACAAATAGCATGAGATATTTGTCTATGCTTTTTGCAACTGATGAGTGGTAAAAACCAGGAGTGATGAGCTTTGATTATAGTTATCGATAATTATGACAGTTTTACATATAATTTAGTGCAATATCTGGGAGAACTGGCAGCAGAATTCCCAGTGGCAGATGATATTAAAGTTTTTCGTAACGACAAGATATCCATAGATGAGATTCGAGCATTAAAGCCGGAAGCTGTGGTTATTTCTCCTGGGCCCGGTCGCCCGGAAGATGCCGGCATTTCCCTAGAGTTGATTAAACAGCTAGGTCAAGAGTTGCCAATCTTGGGTGTCTGTTTGGGACATCAAAGTATTGGTCAAGTATTCGGTGGTAAAATAATTTCTGCTCCAGAGTTGATGCATGGCAAAACCTCTCAAGTGTCTCACACTGGGGTGGGGGTTTTCCGGGGATTAGAAAATCCTTTAACTGCCACCAGATATCATAGTTTGGTGATAGAACGTGAGACTTGCCCAGATGTGTTAGAAATCACCGCTTGGGTTGAAGATAACACCATTATGGGAGTGCGGCACCGGAACTATCCTCATATTCAGGGTGTCCAGTTTCACCCAGAGAGTGTCCTGACATCTTCAGGAAAACAGTTATTGCGAAATTTTCTGGAACAGTTACAGTCGAGAGCATAATTAATGAAACGACGACAGTTGATGGGCTATGCTGGGGCGGGGTTGGTCACAGCTTTGGTTACTACCTCGGGTTCTGAATCTCAAGCTGACGCACAATCTAGCGGTTTATCAGTTCAGTGGTTGGGTCATACTTGCTTTCTTTTTACTGGTGGCGGTGCGAAAATTCTCGTCAATCCATTTCGGAGCATCGGCTGTACTGCCGGGTATCGTCCACCGAAAGTTGCAGCAGATTTGGTACTGATTAGCAGTCAACTGCTAGATGAAGGTGCTGTGGACGTACTACCGGGAAATGCAAAACTCATCTACGAACCAGGAGTTTACGAGTTCAAAGGCATTAAGTTCCAAGGAATTGCCATAGACCACGATCGCAAAGGTGGTAAGCAGTTTGGTTCAAATACTGCTTGGAGTTGGCAGCAAGGCGGAGTTAATATCCTCCACTTAGGCGGAGCCGCTGCACCTATTTCCATTGAGCAAAAAATCTTGATGGGGCGTCCCGATGTAGCATTGATTCCAGTGGGAGGCAGTGCAAAAGCCTACAATGCTGAGGAAGCAAAGCAGGCTGTGCAAATCTTAAATCCCAAGCTGGTGATTCCAACTCATTACCGCACACAGGCCGCTGATCCTGCTGCGTGCGATATTTCACCACTCGATAATTTTCTGACCGTGATGCAAGGTATGACAGTGCGGCGTAGCAATGGAGATAGTATTTCTATTAGCCCTAAAGATTTGCCGGAAAATAGCGTGATTCAGGTTTTAAGTTACAAGTTTTGAGGAGTAGGGGATGAGGGAGAATAACCAATGACGTGAACAAACTCATGCCCCGTTTACCAGAGTGCTGTAGTCCAAAGAGCTATCTGCAAAGATAAATTTCTCAAAGCCGGTTGTAGACAAGCTAATACCATTGAAACTGAAGTTGGCAGAGTTAAGGGGATTACCAGAAATAACACCAGATACCAGTAGTTCGGAACGATTGAAAGCGCCCAGATCGAGGGTATCAAAACCTTTACCGCCATCAACAGTTGCATTACCGAATCCTTTCAAGTAATCATTTCCTGTGGCGAGATCAATCTTGATATCGCCACCGATAGAGACTTTTTGTTGAACTCCACCGATGATACTGGTGGCTGTAATTTCATCATTTCCATCGCCAGTGTTGATGGTTCCTTCACCATAAATACCGTAGGCAGTACCACCAATTGTTGTTGTTGCCTGTCCGGTAAGCTTGTCACAACTATCCCCAGTATCAATCAGTCCATCGTTGAAGATGCCATAGGCTGTAGCGTTTTCTCCTAAGCTATTCCCATAACCGATAATCGTGTCTTTGTCCGACCCTGTAGTAATGGCGGCGTTTTTAATGTTCTGGATACCGGTTCCAGCACCGGTGCTTCCAGGACTGCTATTAATCTTGCCGCCGTTGCCAGTGCCAGTGATCGTGTCGTTTCCTGAGCCTGTATTAATACTGCCACTGTTATTGATACCAGTTCCAGTACCGCCATAGCTTCCGAAGTCGGAATTGCCACCACTGCCGCCAGTACCTATACCAGTAATCGTGTCTTCTCCGTCTTGGGTATCCAGTTCCTTAGTGTTATTGATACCAGTTCCACTACCGCCGAAGACGCCGGAATAGCCACCGTTGCCAGTGCCAGCGATCGTGTCTTTTCCTAAGCCTGTATTAATACTGCCACTGTTATTTATACCAGTTCCAGTACCGCCGTTGCCAGTGCCAGTGATCGTGTCTTCTCCTGAGCCTGTATTCAGACTGCCACTGTTATTGATACCAGTTCCAGTACCGTCACTTTCGCCATCACTGCCGCCAGTACCTATACCAGTAATCGTGTCTTCTCCGTCTTGGGTATCCAGTTCCTTAGTGTTATTGATACCAGTTCCACTACCGCCGAAGACGCCGGAATTGCCACCGTTGCCAGTGCCAGCGATCGTGTCTTTTCCTGAGCCTGTATTAATAGTGCCACTGTTATTTATACCAGTTCCACTACCGCCATATACGGGGTTGGCATAGTCGTTGCCGGCGTCGCCGCCGTTGCCTGTGCCAGTGAGCGTGTCGTTTCCTGAGCCTGTATTCAGACTGGCACTATTAGCGATGCCAGTGCCACTACCACTGGTGCCGCTCTTGCTAAAGATGTTGTTGCCGATGCTGCCGCCGTTGCCGCCGTTGCCTGTGCCAATGATATTGTCGTTTTCTTTCTCTGTATTCAGATTGCCACTATTAGCGATGCCAGTGCCAGTACCGCCGTTGCCGCCGTCGCCGTCGAAGCCGTCGAAGCCGTTAGTGCCGTTTCCTGTGCCCTGAATGGTGTCCTTTCCTGAGCCTGTATCAATTAAACCTTTGCTTAAAATCTCAATTCCAATTGCCAAAGGTGCATTTAACTCTTCCCCTACTATTGTGTCTGCACTGCTGGTGCCGATGAAATTGGGTGGAACGCTTAGTCTAGACATAGTTAAAATTCTCTTTTATTAAATTAATAACGTCGTGAGACACAAACCCAAATAATCAATTGCCTTATTACAATACCCTCGCCAAAATTACAGTTTTAGAGATGGATAAAAAGCTAAACGTCATAGACAGCAAGGGTTTCAGTCTTTTAAATTGAGGTTTAAACCCATAGCCCAAAACCTGCATTCTGCGGAAGTTCTAAAAAATTGGCAAAGGTATTGCTAGTCGTACAGAATTAATTACACAATGTCATTCCAAATGCAGCGTACCCCTACGGGGAAGCAAGCTACGCGCAGCATCTCGTAGAGAAGCGCAATAAAGCAATTCCAGGCGCAAGCGGATTGCTTTATTCGACTTCCCAATGACTGTAAATATTTTTGTCCATCTACTTCTTTTTATCTCTGGCTTTAACAAAAGGAAATAGATATCAAGTTATAAGATGTATTTTTGCTGTATCCTCCTTTCGCCAGGATAGCATAGTTACTTCAATCAGGAAGTATGTATTCACGATCACATATATATTGTGCTTAAGAACACTGCTAATTTAAACAAAGTAAGTAGAGAGACAAGAATCAACCTAACTCTGTAGGGGCGCACAGCTAGCTGTGCGCCCCTACGATGGAATGTTGTTTTTACTGGAAGTCCCTAACTCTGTCAATTTTAGATTTTGGGTCGCACCTTTGGTGCGCTTCCGGGGCAACTTGGATTTTGGATTGAAGGAAAAATCTAAAATTCAAAATCCAAAATTGAATGGCCTCTGTTTCTAGCTTTTAGAACGTATACCATTCTGGACCAAGCTTATCTGCTTCGCTGATAGGAGTTTCAACAGCTGTTGTCTCATTTATAGTCCAAATGTTGTCTGCACTTGCTGTCTGATCACGCCAGTAGATGTCGGTCTTGCCGTCGCCGTTATAATCGCCAAGAGATGGTGTCAAGGCCGCGTTATTAGTCGGTAAAAAAGCTTCAGTAGCAACTGTTGTACCATCCATCAACCAAGCTGTGTTCGCACCTGTGGTTCCATTGTGCCAGAAGATATCTGTCTTACCATCACCGTTGAAATCACCAATTTTGGAAGTCCAAGATGAGTCAAGTGTACCCAAAGCACCTTCGGTGACTAAGATGCCTCGCATTGTCCAAATCTTATTCTCGCCTGTTTCAGCGTTTCTCCACAGCAGATCGGTGCTTAAATCGCCGTTGAAATCGCCAACGCTATAAGTCCAGCCTACGTCTTGTGATTGCAGCGCAAATTCACTCTTTTGCGTACCATCCATAAACCAAACGCTGTTATCGCCTGTTGTCTGATTGCGCCAGAAGATGTCACTTCTGCCATTACCGTCGAAATCAACAATGGTAGCAGTTAGTGCTGGGTCTGTAGTGTCTAGAACAGTTGCAGTGACAACTGTTGTGCCATCCATCTCCCAAATAGCATTCTCGCCTGTTTGAGCATTATGCCAGAAAATATCGGTTTTGCGATCGCCGTTGAAATCGCCAATCTGAGAAGTCCAGGCTGCGTCAACGCTGGTTAGAGAAGCCGCACTAGCAACTCTTGTACCATCCATCAGCACAATGCTGTTCTCACCAGTTGTCTTATTGCGTAATAAGAAGTCGGTTTTACCATCATTGTTGAACTCGCCAATTTTGTAATCATAGGCGGCTAGGTCAAATTGACCCAGAGAACCCTGTTCAACCACTGTTGTCCCATCCATCAGGCGAACAATAATCTCACCTGTTTGGGTATTAACCCAAAGTTTGTCCGTTTTGCCATCACCATTGAAGTCAGGAACAATCGCCGCACTGGTTAAGTAAGGATTAGGATTAGGATTTGCTGACACGACCAGAGGTGCTTGTACTTGCGAGGAACTCTTACTGGTAAAAAGTGAACTAGAAGAAATTGAAGAAGGTGAATTATCAAAACTAGATAATAATGTGTCTGATCTTAGGAAAGATTTTGATGCCCATTCAGATGTATCCAAAGACAACTTTGAGGGTTTATTACCAAACATGGTGATTTTTTATGACTAGTTGTTATCTTTTTTTAACTTTATTTTGCAGCCCCGTTCTGTAACCAAATAACATTTACCAGGGTTTCAATATTTCTTTATAACTATTTTTTTTTGCTTAATATTAGCCTTTCAACACAAATTTATATTTGTTTTAAATCATTTTTTAAAAAAATTCAAGTGTGATATAAACAATTAGGAAATACCTTATGTATGTGATGATTTATAGATAAAATTGGGTCATGTTTTTCTGTTTTATCCAAGTTTGATGAATTGAGTTAAACAAATATTGGTTAAAATAAGCTGTCGCCCATCTAACTTGCACATTTTTTTGTGTTGACTGTTAACTCTCAGCAGTCAACAAACCTCATGAGTTATTGTGTAATTTAAAGGGTTAGCAACTACTAAGAAGCACCATCTGTGCATCTTCTTGTACCAAAAGTGTAAAATAACACAATACTTTTATAAATACATTAGCTATGCAAGCAGAATATCGGCAACGTCGTGAGCAGTTAATGGCAAAAATTGGTGATGGCACAGCCATTTTTCGCAGTGCGCCAATGGCAGTGATGCATAACGATGTCGAGTATGTTTATCGCCAAGACAGTGATTTTTTCTACCTAACTGGTTTTAACGAACCACAGGCAGTAGCAGTGTTAGCACCACATCATTCAGAACATAGGTTTGTGCTGTTTGTCCAACCGAAGGATCGCGAAAAGGAAGTATGGACTGGTTATCTTTCTGGGGTAGATGCAGCGAAGGAAATTTATGGTGCTGATGAAGCGTACCCCATTAGCGAGTTAGATGAAAAGTTGCCGCAGTATTTGGAAAAAGCCAGCCGCATTTACTATCACTTAGGACGCGATCGCAGTTTTAATGACCAAATCCTGCGACATTACCAAAGTTTACTGCGGACTTATCCTAAGCGCGGTACAGGGCCGATCGCTATTGAAGATACGGGTCCTGTCCTCAACAGCATGAGATTGATCAAAAGTGAAGCTGAGTTGGAATTGATGCGTCAAGCAGTTGCGATCGCCACTGAAGCGCACAATTACGCCCAAGAAATCGCCGCACCCGGACGTTATGAGTACGAAATTCAGGCGGAGATGGAACGCATCTTTCGAGTCCGGGGTGGAATGGGGCCAGCTTATCCTTCGATTGTGGCTTCCGGTGTGAATGCTTGCGTACTCCACTACATTGAAAATAATCGTCAAATGCAGGATGGAGAATTACTGCTAATTGATGCCGGCTGTGCTTATGGCTATTACAACTCAGATATTACGCGGACATTTCCTGTTGGGGGTAAATTTACGCCAGAACAAAAGACACTGTATGAGATTGTTTTAGAAGCACAAAAACAAGCGATCGCTCAAGTGCAACCAGGCAATCCCTTTAAATTAGTTCACGATACAGCAGTACGCGTTCTCACCGAAGGTTTAGTTGAGCTTGGCATTCTCAAAGGCGAAATTGACAAGTTAATTGAGGAAGAAAAATATAAGCCATATTATATGCACCGCACCAGTCATTGGTTAGGTTTGGATGTTCATGATGTGGGAGTTTACCAGCACGGTGAAGATAAACCGCAGATTTTGCAACCAGGACAAATTTTGACAGTGGAACCGGGATTATATATTGTGCCTGACACCAAACTAGCAGAAGACCAACCAGAGACTGATCCTCGATGGGTTGGTATTGGTATTCGGATTGAGGATGATGTGTTAGTTACATCTAATGGACATGAGGTGTTAACTGCGGGAGTTCCCAAAGCAGTGGATGAAGTTGAAAGATAAAAAAGAGGGAGAAGGAAAGCTAACTTTAAAGTCTCTCTCCCAAATTGGGAAACGTTAGAAAACCCGGCTTCAACAAAGTAAGCCGGGGTAAGCACTTATAAAAAATGACAGTTAAACCTTAGCCGTGGATAGCAGGAGCAATTAAAGCTACTGGCGCTGCTTCACCCGCAGCCAAATCTAGAGGGAAGTTGTGAGCATTACGCTCATGCATCACTTCCATACCCAAATTGGCACGGTTAATCACATCTGCCCAAGTGTTAATTACACGCCCTTGGGAGTCGATTACAGACTGGTTAAAGTTGAATCCGTTCAAGTTAAATGCCATCGTGCTGATACCCAAAGCAGTAAACCAGATACCAATTACAGGTAAAGCTGCTAAGACAAAGTGCAGCCATCGAGAGTTTTGGAAGCTGACATATTGCCAAAATAGCCGTCCCAGATAGCCATGAGCCGCAACAATGTTGTAGGTTTCTTGTTCTTGACCGAACTTATAGCCGTAGTTTGCAGATTCGGTTTCGCTAGTTTCACGTACTAAAGTGGAAGTCACCAAAGAACCGTGCATCGCAGAAACTAAAGCACCACCAAACACACCAATTACACCTAACTGATGGAATGGATGCATCAAGATATTGTGTTCAGCTTGGAACACCAACATAAAGTTGAAGGTTCCAGAGATACCCAAAGGCATACCATCAGAGAAAGAGCCTTGACCAATGGGATAAATTAAGAAAACAGCAGTAGCAGAAGCCAATGGGGCACTATAAGCTACACAAATCCAGGGGCGCATTCCCAAGCGGTAGCTCAACTCCCATTGCCGTCCCATGTAGCAAGCGCAACCAATTAAGAAGTGGAAGATTACTAACTGGTAAGGCCCACCGTTGTAAAGCCACTCATCCAGGGAAGCTGCTTCCCAAATCGGGTAGAAGTGTAAGCCGATCGCATTGGAAGAAGGAACAACCGCACCAGAGATAATATTGTTGCCATAGATTAAAGAACCAGCAACAGGCTCACGGATACCATCGATATCTACAGGGGGCGCAGCAATAAAGGCGATGATGAAGCAGGTGGTAGCTGTTAGCAGCGTGGGAATCATCAGAACACCAAACCAACCGATGTATAAACGATTATCGGTGCTTGTGATCCACTCACAGAATTGCTCCCAGACATTGGCGCTAGAGCGTCTTTGTAAGGTAGTAGTCATAGTTTAGAATAATTTCAATGATTTTGTTGATGATTTAAAGTTGTTGCTCGTTGGGAATCAACAACTGCTAGCATCTTAAAAAAGTTGCTAAATCTTTGCAGTAACTAATAGTTATTGAAAGTTATAAGTTGAAGTTAACTTTAGTAAGCAACCTCTGGGCAAATGACTGTCGAAGAAGCCTTAGCCATTGTTGAAATCATTCTGGAAAAGACATCTCTAAATGACTTGCAAGAAACTATTTTTCGACAGTCATGGGAACAGAAAACATATCCAGAGATTGCTGAAAAGTTTGGCTATGATGCCGACTACATCAAAATTGTTGGCTTTCGACTCTGGAAAATGCTCTCCAAGGCGATGGGTGAGAAAGTTACTAAAGATAACCTTCGTTCGTCTTTGAGAAGATGGTGTTCTCGTCAGAAGAATACTGGAGAAATCAAGTCTGGTAATCCAACAAAAACTTATCAAGACTGGGGTGAAGCGCTCGACGTTTCTATTTTTTACGGACGTTTCCAAGAAATTGCCACCTTAGAGCAGTGGATTAGCCAAGACCATTGTCGGTTAGTGGCACTATTGGGGATTGGGGGGATTGGTAAAACTTCTTTATCTGTGAAGTTGGGGGAGAAAATTCAGGGAAACTTTGAGTATGTTATTTGGCGATCGCTCTATAACGCCCCCACTATTGAAGCGCTACTCACTAGCTTGATTCAAGTTCTCTCTCACCAACAGCAGGGGGATTTACCCGAATCTGTCAGCGATCGCATTTCTCGACTACTTACCTATCTCCAAGAACATCGCTGTCTAGTGATTCTCGATAATGCAGAGACAATCTTAGCCAGCAATGAGGGTCGAACAGGTCAATATCGTTCTGGTTACGAAGGGTATGGTGAACTTTTTAAGCGAATTGGTGAGTTTCGCCACCAAAGTTGTTTAGTGCTGACGAGTCGAGAAAAGCCTAAAGAGGTGGCGGTACTTGAGGGCGAAAAATTACCTGTTAGAACTCTGCAATTATCTGGTTTATCAATCGCTGATGGACAAGCAATTTTTAGCTGCAAAGGTAGCTTTATTGGCTCGGTTGAAGAATGGCAAACTTTAATTCAATCCTATACAGGTAATCCACTGGCACTGAAGATTGTAGCAACCACTATCCGGGATTTATTTGATAGTAATATTTCTAATTTTCTTGCTCAAGGTACTGTTGTATTCGGTGATATTCAAGATTTGCTCGAACAACAGTTTCAACGTTTATCAGCTTTAGAAAAATCAGTCATGTATTGGTTGGCAATCAACCGCGAACCTGTAAGTTTTGCCGAAATACAGGCTGATTTATTATCCTTGATTGCGTCTTCTCAACTCTTAGAAGCATTGTCAGCCTTAGAAAGACGCAGCCTAATTGAGAAAGGTAGTGGTTTATTCACACTACAGCCTGTGTTGATGGAGTACATTACTAGTCGTTTGATTCAACAGGTTTGTGTTGAAATTGAAACTCAAAATATTGCTCTTTTCAAAACTCATGCACTAATCAAAGCAACTGCGAAAGACTATATCAAAGAAATTCAAATTTACTTAATTCTCAACCCTGTAATTAAAAAGTTGCTTTCTTTGTTCGGAACTGCAAATCGGATTGAAGCTCAACTGATGACAATTTTGGTACCACTTCGTGGCAAAAAACCGATCGATACTGGTTATATGGGCGGAAACACGATTAATTTACTTCATCAGATGCAAGTGGATTTAAGCGATCGCAACTTTTCTAGTTTGACGATTTGGCAAGCTGATTTAAAAGGTGTGAACTTACACCAAACCAACTTCGCCTACTCAGATTTAACTAAATCTACCTTCACTGCAAATCTCAGCTACACCTTTACGTTGGCAGTTAGCCCAGATAGCAGTCTTCTGGCAATTGGGGATACCCTCGGTAAAATTTCCTTGTGGCAAACAACAGACGGACAGCAACGCATAAACTGGGAAGCACATGCAGGTTGGGTGCGTTCTATTGTGTTTAGTACTGACGGTCAAACTTTATTTAGTGGCAGTGATGACCAAACTGTTAAACAATGGGATCTCACAGGTCGATGCTTGCAAGTATTCAGCAGTATGCACACAGGCTTTGTTTGGTCTGTAGCTCAGGCTCGGCAACAAAACTATTCAGTCCTTGCCAGTGGTGGTATGGATCAAATGGTAAAATTATGGGATATCCAGACAGGGGAATGTCTGAAAACTCTTGAAGGACATACAGATTGGATCTGGGCGATCGCTCTGAGTAAAGATGGTCAAACTTTAGCTAGTGGTAGCGCTGACCATACTATCAAAATTTGGGATGTCAATACAGGAGAGTGCCAAAAAACCCTGCAAGGGCACACAAGTATTGTTTGGTCTGTAGCGTTTAGCGTAGATCAGAAAATGCTAGTAAGCGGTAGTGCCGATCGCACCATAAGAATTTGGAATATAGAAGCAGGGAAGTGTCTACAGACTCTCCACGGTCATACAGCCCATGTCTGGTGTGTGGCTTGTAGTGCCAATGGTAAAACAATAGCCAGTGGCAGTGGTGACACAACAATTCGCTTCTGGGATATTCACACTGGAGAATGTCTGAAAACATTGCAAGGACACACCCACACTGTTCGCTCATTGACATTCAGTCCAGATGGACAAACCTTGATTGCCAGTGATGACAACCAAACAGTCAAGTTCTGGGACATTCGCACAGGAAAGTGTTTCAGAACCTTTCGCGGACATGGTAGTGGTGTGTGGGCCTTAGCCACCAGCCCTTTCAACGATTTCTCTAACAGCCAAATCTTAGCTAGTGGTGAAGACCAAACAGTTAAACTATGGAATATTCAAACTGGTAAGTACATCAAAACCTTGAGGGGACACACAAATTGGGTGCGAACTGTGGCTTTCCATCCTCAAGGTAAAATTATTGCCAGTGCCGGTGCCGATGAAACGGTAAGAATTTGGGACGTAGATACAGGAGAATGTCTGCAAATTTTGCGGAGTCATATAAACTGGCTGCTTTCAGTCACCTTTAGTCCAGATGGAAACACTCTAGCCAGTGGTGGTAGTGACAAACAGGTGCGAATTTGGGATGTCAAGACTGGCGAATGTCTAGGTGTATTATGTAATCACACTAACATTGTCTCCTCACTTGTCTATAGTCCTGATGGCAAGATGTTAATTAGTTGCTGTGCAGATGCCCTCATTCGAGCTTGGGATGTAGTTACAGGGGAATGTTTGAAAATTTTTCGTGGTCACACAAACGGCATCTGGTCAGCTAAATTTAGCCCAGATGGACAAACCTTGGTAAGTAGCAGTGAAGATACAACCATCAAAATTTGGGATTTTGAGACTTGCCAATGTCTAAGAACCTTGGAAGGGCATACTCGTGCGGTGATTAGTGTTGTCAGTCCCGATGGTTGTATTCTGGCAAGTGGAGGAACCGACCAAACCGTGAGAATTTGGGACATGAAAACTGGGGAGTGCTTGAGAGTATTGAAAGGACACACACGATGGATTTATGCGATCGCATTTATTCATTCTCCAGTTAAAAGTCCAATTCTTGCCAGCAGCAGTGAAGACCAAACCATTCGCTTATGGAATGTCGAAACAGGTGAATGTCTGAAAATTCTCAGAACTCCTAGACCCTATGAAGGCATGAATATTACAGGGGCCGTTGGTTTGACGGAATCTGTACGATCGTCACTTTTGGCACTAGGAGCAATAACAGAAAGTTCTTAAATCAAGAACAGCCCTCGACATATTCAACTTCTGGTAGTTTACCTGAGCGAAACTCAGTAACACGCTTACCGTCAGTCTCGAAGACAACGCGATAGTTCTGGTCAGCACGGTCTTTGGGGATAAATGTCAAATAGTGTCCGCTTTGGACGTATTTATGAGGTGTAACTTGAATTTGTTCTGGGTAAAGAGACTTAATTTGCGCTTCCGTGTCGCCAATTTTTGCACCTTTAAGGGTAGTAATCTGGGTATTTTGCCGCACATCTACTCTAGAAATGCGACCTTTTGTCACCATGAACGAAACATTTTTGGGTTCATTTTGTGGCTTAACATAGTAGCAATTGTTATTGGGTGGATCACCTACTAGCTTAGTACCAGCAGCCTTTGTCGCTTGGGAAACAGTCATCCCAACCCGTACTGTGCCGATTCCATTGATAAACAATTTTGCCTGATTTGTCAGTTTCGCTTTTGCTATAACTGTGCTGACAGTTAGAGAAGAAACCGCCAACGTTAAGCAAGCAAGAGTCAATAATTTAGCTTTACTATTCATAAATTGTGCGAATAAAAGTGAGCAGATTTTTGTATACATCACCTGGGCTAACAGTTTCGGATTTTCAAGTTAGTGATTGACGAAATTTTGATATTACTTGAATTTGCCTAGTGGGACGGAAGAGTATGATTGTTTCTTTATCTACCCTTGGGCAAAGGTTCTCGTGCTTGCAACCATGCTGCGGGAATACCTGACACACCTGTAGATATCGCCACAATACCACCTGCGATCGCACAAGTAGTATCTCTATCTCCCAAGCCACTTACAGTTAACCACAGTGCTTCTTCGTAGTTATCAAGGTGCTGGGCAGCACACCAAAGTGCAAAGGGGACTGTATCTTGTGCTGAGACATGAGTACCATTTCCCAGTAGAGTCGCTGCTAATTCCACTGGTGTTGTCTCCGACAAATCACAAGCACGGCGGATTTTTGCACTTACCTCACTTTCTGGTACATAAGGTAAGACAAGGTTAAGAAACTCTTGTTTACTGGGTATAGAACCTTGTAATCTCGCCGCCCAAGCAGCAGCAACTGCTACGGCAATTGCACCAGCGATCGCTTCTGGATGAGTATGAGTGATTTCGGCGCTGGCTTGTGCTTGCTTGACAACTAAATCCAAATCTTCGGCAAAGAACGCCCCTATCGGTGCAACGCGCATCGCTGCTCCATTTCCATAAGAACCTTGTCCGTTAAACAGCCTACTTGCCAGTTTCTGCCAAGATTCGCCATTGCGTATTTGTGTTAACAGCCTGTGCATTGCTGCACCATAACCCCGTTGGCTGTCGTATTTCTTGGCAAAGCTTTCTGCCAGCCTGTCTTGGTTAATTTCTCCATATTCTTGAAGAATTGCCACAATAGAAAGCGCCATTTGGGTGTCATCGGTATAGTACCAAGGTGATGCTGGGATGGCACGGGCGATAATCATACTTTCTGCCACATCTGGATGGAGAAAAAATCGCTCTCCAAAAGCATCACCCACCGATAAACCCTCAAGGGAATGTTGAGCGCAAATGAGGCGAGGATCTTTTATTGTTGGCATAATTCACTCCTAGACTAACTAAAAAACCGTGTAGTATTTTTGTATTATAAATTTTACATAAAATAATGGGGATAGTTAACACCATCCCCATTTAAATTGAGCAATAGCTCAAGATTATTTCTTAAGAGCTTACAGTTGCGGTACGTACTGTTGCTTTTCAGGTACTTCAGCGTACTCAGCCACAATCTGGCGGAATTCTTCACCGTCAATGGTTTCTTTTTCGATGAGCAAATCGACTAAGCGATCGGTGACAGTGCGATGATCGCGGACAATCTTCTTGGCGTTGTCGTAGCATTCTTCCACGATCGCTCGGACTTGTCCATCAATGCGAGAGGCGATAGATTCGGAATACTCAGATCGGGTTGTCCAGTCACGACCCAAGAATACTTCACCCTGCTGGCTTTCTAACGACAGTGGGCCTAAGTCGGACATTCCAAAACGAGTCACCATCTGCCGCGCCATTCCCGATAACTGTTGTAAGTCTCCACCAGCGCCAGTTGTGACTTCCGCAGCCCCAAAAATCACTTCCTCAGCAGCGCGACCGCCCAAAGCACCAGTAATCCTGGCTTTCAACTGAGAACGAGAAATTAACCCTTGTTCTTCGTTGGGAGTAAACCAAGTTAAACCCTGCGCTTGTCCCCGTGGGATTAAGGTAACTTTCTGCACTGGGTCATGGTCTTTCAACAAAGTCCCAACTAAAGCGTGTCCAATTTCGTGGTATGCAATTAAGCGTTTGCTCTTGCTGTCTACCAAAGGAGTGCCTTCCATACCAGCAACTACCCGATCTACCGCATCATCAATTTCGCGGAGGGTGATAGCTTCTTTGCGTCTTCTTGCAGTCAAAATTGCTGCTTCGTTGAGTAAGTTAGCTAAATCAGCACCAGTAAATCCAGGAGTGCGGCGAGCGATCGCATCTAAAGATACGCTAGGGTCTAGTTTCTTGTTGCGTGAATGGACTTGTAAGATTTCCAAACGCCCTTTGATATCGGGTGCATCAACTGTTACTTGGCGGTCAAAGCGACCGGGACGCAACAATGCTGAGTCTAGTACGTCGGGACGGTTGGTGGCAGCAATAATAATGATGCCTGTGTTACCTTCAAACCCGTCCATTTCGGTGAGCAATTGGTTGAGGGTTTGCTCTCTCTCGTCGTTACCGCCGCCGATACCAGCGCCCCGCTGGCGTCCAACTGCGTCGATTTCATCAATGAAGATGATACAGGGGGCATTATCTTTGGCTTTCTTGAACAAATCGCGGACGCGAGATGCACCCACACCAACGAACATTTCCACAAATTCCGAACCGGAAATACTGAAGAAAGGTACACCTGCTTCACCAGCGATCGCTTTTGCTAGTAAAGTTTTACCAGTTCCAGGAGGCCCAACTAACAGCACTCCCTTGGGAATCCGTGCGCCTACTGCGGTAAATCTTTCTGGCTGCTTAAGGAAAGTGACAACTTCTTGCAGTTCTTCCTTAGCTTCTTCAATCCCGGCTACGTCGTCAAATTTGACCCCGGTTTTTGCCTCCATTTGGAAACGCGCTTTGGATTTGCCGAAGTTCATCGCTTGACCTGGCCCCCCGGGGAGGTTGCTAGAACGGCGGAACAAAAAGAACAGCCCGGTAATCAATAAAACTGGAAACACGAGATTGCCCAATAAGCCCCAAATTGCGCCATCATTCCGCATCGGGTGAGCATCAAAACTAATGTCTTTTTCTTTGAGCTTGCTAATTAACTCAGGAGCGTTAATAGGCAAATCTACCCGCCACCGTTGGACACGATTTTCGATGTCTGGATCGCGGGCTTCTATAATTGCTGTCCTACCGCCTTCGTAAAGATCCACGCTGTTGACGCGATCGCCATCCAAGTATTCTAGAAAGCGGCCATAAGTCATGCGGGTATTGGCTGCATTCTTGCTCATATCAGTAGGAGCGCCTGCAAAGGCCCCTTGCCAGAAGAAAAAGCCAATTACCAAAGCCGGCAATGTCCAGAGTACTACGACTTTCCAAGAGAATTTCATGTTAATTTGCCTCTAGATGCCTATACAATTCATCAGCCCTAGCAACCGAATGTTCATCACTCTGTCACTTTAAGCTGTTAAACGGATGTTTATAAATCCATTTTGTTTAATTTGATCTCTTACATGCACTGCCATAGAGCAATTGGCGCATTATGGCGATGCCAACAAGAATCTTAATCAAAGTTAACTTAATTTTAATACAATATTGCACGAGAAAAGGGAGCGCAACGGGATGCAAAGATACGGATAATTTCTCTAGAATGCTTCTCGTCTCGTTCCAGCCCAAGATAATCATCTATTTAGGGCAGTGGGGGATGAGAGGGATGAGGAAGATGAGGGAGATGAGGGAGATGGAGGACAAGAAGAATAACTATGCCCCATGCCCCATGCCCAATGCCCCATTCCCCATTCCCTACTTCACTTCTGTAATTTGTAAAGTGTAAGGTAGATACTTGCCTTTTTCGTAAGAACCAACCCAAATTTGGTAACTTCCAGCCAGCCATTCACCAACAATACCGGCATTTTTGCCGTCAACATCATCATTGCACCAAGTACCACCGGGCCCCTTGACAATTATGGTAGTATCTTCAGGACTTTGCACTTGCAGCTTCAGGTAGTCAAATTTACTTGTTAGCGCTAATGTATGGTCTGGTGTTTCATCAACAAATCCAGTACAAGGCCCAGTGGCTGTTTCAGTTCTCCCACCTACTTGACTCCCAGATATTGAACCACCACTCATCCCGCGAACTGTCAGGGGGTCTGGGGAAAACTGAGGGCTAATAGTGACGTCTCCAAATATCGCTGGTGCTTCTTGAGCATCAGTCACAGCATGAATTGTGGATGTGATGAAGAGTGTAACTATTATGAACGATAATCTCATCCCTCTATTGAGCGCTTTTGTTGGCATTGTAATTACGTTCGCTTCTAAGTGTTTTTGAAGACATTAATTTTACACACCAAGTTCCCAAAGTGGGGATAATTGACTACCTATTTTAGATTTAGAATTGAGGAAAATTCATTAGTAATTCACCAATGATTTCTTGTTTCTATAATTGCTCTACCTTATGGATAGGGGCGCACATTTGTGCGCCCCTAAAATCTAAAATATTTCTAAAATTTGGCAGTAATTGCTAACTAGCTTCCGTTATTGCCCTACTCAAGCGCGATTTATCTAAACCAATCTGGTTTAGTAGTAACCAAGATTGGATCAAGTCGGGGCCATGAACATCTCCAGTTAAGGCTGCTCTGAGCGATCGCATTACTAAGCCTTTTTTGACTTTTTGCTCTTTCACCACTTGTTTAATAATGTCCTGGGCGGCGGCTTCTGACAGTTGCGGCTGATTTTCTAAGGCTGTAACAATCGCTTCAAGAACAGCAGTAGAACCTTCTTGCTTCAGTTGTGTACTACCTTCCTCGCTAAATTCAACTGTGTCGCTAAAAAACAGTTGGCTTTGAGGTACTGCATCTACTAAACGAGTCAAACTCTGACTAATTAAAGTTACTAGCTGTTCTAACCAGGGGCGTTCTCTTCCACCATCAAATTTATACCCAGCCGCTTGCCAATAGGGGATAAGTAAATCTGTGAGTTTGTCTACTGGCGTCTTGTGGATATACTGACTGTTCAACCAATCCAGCTTGTCCCAGTCAAACTTTGCACCTGCTTTATTTACACGCTCAAAACCAAATTCTTTGGCTGCTGTTTCTAAGGTAAATATTTCTTGCGTCGAGTCTGGTGGCGACCAACCCAGCAATGTCATGTAATTCACCAAGCCTTCAGCAGTAAAGCCCATTTTCTGAAAGTCAGAAATGGAAGTAACACCATCCCGCTTAGAAAGCTTCCGCCCTTCCATGTTCAAAATTAACGGCGTGTGAGAAAACTCTGGGATTTTTGCACCCATTGCTTCATACAGTAAAATTTGCTTGGCGGTATTGGCGATGTGGTCTTCTCCGCGAATGACATGGGTGATTTGCATATCGATGTCATCTACTACAACTACAAAGTTGTATAAAGGTTGACCGCTACCCTCTTCTGAGGCGCGGGCGATGACCATATCACCACCTAAATCGCTACCTCGCCAAGACATTTTTCCCCTTACTAGGTCATTCCAGACAATTTCCCGCCCATCTTCGATTTTGAAGCGAATCACAGAGGATCGGCCTTCTGCTTCAAATGCGGCGCGTTGTTCTGGCGTGAGGTTACGGTGTCGGTTGTCATAGCGGGGAGCTTCGCCTCTCGCTTTCTGAGCTTCTCTGAGAGCTTCTAGTTCTTCGGAAGTGGTGTAGCAGCGATAGGCTAATCCTTGATCTAGCAGTTTTTGTACTGCTTCTTTGTAAAGATCCAGGCGTTGGGATTGGAAAAATGGCCCTTCATCCCAGTTCAGTCCTAGCCAGCGCAATCCTTCAAGAATATTGTTGGTGTATTCGGGACGCGATCGCTCTAGGTCTGTATCTTCTATTCGCAGTATAAATTGACCGCCGTGGTGACGGGCAAATAGCCAGTTAAATACAGCCGTTCTAGCTGTACCAATATGTAAATTTCCAGTTGGACTCGGTGCAATACGAACTCTAACGGTCACAGTTAATTCTCTCTTTGGCAAAGCATGATAAATGTAGCTTATATTCAAACCCTGAATTCTGAGTCAATCCCTGTGGGGAATTCAAAAACCAAAATCACCGAAATTAGGTTCGGTGATTCATTACTCATAAATTTAGAACGGGACTGACGGGGCTCGAACCCGCAACTTCCGCCGTGACAGGGCGGTGCTCTAACCAATTGAACTACAGTCCCTTGTTTGGCAACTTTGCTATTATCACTATTTTTTTTCTACTTGTCAAGTGTTTTGGAGTCGGAAATTTAGAAGTTCTTTTTGTCCCGTCTCTCTCAGGTAAGAATTTTTTTAAATAGACCCTGATAATACAACCTGTGGCTCTGATTCTAGATGCTGCAATATCCGGGATTGTATTTGTTTATACTGCTGCTTTAATAGCTGTTTGCTCAACTGGCTTTGAGAAGCGGGTGGTAGACTCTGACTTTGTTTCACCCAAGTTTTCAACATTTGCCGCTGAGTTGGCTCAATGCGACTACTGAGAACGTTGGTGCAAGAATTTGGTGCTTCCAGAGTAAAGAAAATCAAAGGATAGTGTTCATTTTCAGTCAGGAAACTTACCAGCCTAAGATTTTGGGGATTTTGCATATCTAAGTAGCATGGTAGCCACTTAGGAGCCAATTGCCGATTGTAGAGTACAGTTACCCACAACAGCATTGGGTGAGGGGATGTGATGAAGATAAACTGGTTGTAACGGGTAGAAAGCGCATAGTTTTTGATTTCTTGTTTAGGCAACATCAACCATAGCGCTGTCATAGATCCTTGTGCAGTGTCTAAAAGCTGAGGAAAAACAATTTCTTGAATTGGTTTATTTTGAGGCCAAAAAACTTTTCGACAGCTTTGTTCTACTGTAATTGTTAAACCTGAATCTAAAGGACGGCTAAGGATGGAACTAGAGGGTAAAGTTGTAGGTAAGCTGGTACAATTGGATTGTTCTAAACTGTTTAAGACTTGCAAAATTTGAGCGATATTTTGAGGGCGATCGCAAGATTTTTTAGCAAGACAAGACATAATTAGATTATTTAGCTTTTGAGGTATTCTAAGAGTAGGTTTAACATCTGCGATCGCTTTTGGTTGTTCAAAGTGATGTGCTTTATACCAAGCACCAAAGTAATCAGTTTCTGGTTGCCAAGGTTTTTTGCCTGTGAGCATTTCAAACATCATCACACCCAAGCTATAAATATCAGAGCGACCATCTAATTTTTCGCCATCTAGCTGTTCTGGAGAACAGTATGGTAAAGTTCCATTAAATCCTCTACTTGTACTAGCTGTTGATACATAATTTAAAAATCTAGCAATACCAAAATCGAGAATTTTAACTAATTGACCCAATATCGGATCAGGAATAACTAATATATTGGCAGGCTTGATATCTCTATGAACTAACGGACAAATTTTTCCATCAATGTTTATGCCTTGATGAGCGCATTGTAAACCCAAACAAATTTGACGGGAAAGAGTCAAAAACATGGGTATTGGTAGCGGAATTAAATCCTTTAAACTTTTTCCGCATAGATATTCCATGACGTAGTATGGTTTTCCTTTCTCATTCACACCATAATCATACGCCCGCACTATATGTAAGCTCTTTTGACTCAAAGCTGCACTCATTAAAGCTTCACGAACAAAGTCTTGTTGCATCTTGTTATCGACAACAGTCTGCGTCAAAAACTTGATAGCAACTGGTATACCCCCTAACAAAATATCATTTGCTAAAAAAACTTCACCCATGCCACCGCTGCCAATTAATTGCTTGAGTTGATAACGATTGGCAAGCAAGCCCTTACTACTTGGATATGTAAATGGGCTTTGATTCACTTTGATCACCTCTGCTGATGAGTCTATTTAAAGTTAGCAATACACACATAAAAATCTCAATCATTAAGTAATAGGGCATTTTTATTTTAATCGCAGATTTTCAAGTATGTGGTAAAAGGTTTAAAAAAATACCCAACAATTTAGCCATCCAACTTTTTAAACTTTCTTTATCAGCTTTTCGCTCTCCAGCTAACTTTTTTAATATTTCCATTTTCAGCTTTTCATAATCTTTTTTTAGAAGATTTTTGGCTTGATTAGACAAAATTAATTCATTTGAAGTTTGGCTCATATCTAAGTAATCTATAAGTTGCTGTCGCTGGTTAGCTGTGAGGATTAAAGTCTTTACATGAGAGCAAACGTTTGGATCTTCTAGGGAAAAGAATAAAAGATGATAGTAGCCTACTTCTGCTAAACTACGTGCTATATTTTGCCCTTTATTATCTTTTAAATCTATAAAATAAGGTAGCCACTTAGCCATAGAAGGTTGGGCATCGTATAGTACTGTTACCCACAACAGCATCGGGTAAACATTCATTTTACTAATAAACTCAGTACCATGTATTTTATCCAGAAAATTTATGATATCTTGTTTGGGTAACATTGCCCAAAAAGTTGGGATAGCTCTTTGAGTCGTTTGTAGTAAATGGGGAAATCCAATTGGGGCAATTGGTTTATTTTTAGGCCATTTTTTTAGCAAACACTCTTTTTCTGATACTAAAGTTGCAGGTATTAATTGGACTGGAAACGAGAGTTTAATAATGTCGCTGCTATTGCTAGGAGTAACATCATTAAGCTGAACATTAACCTTTTCTAAATCTTCTAAAATTTGGTTGATATTTTGGGGGCGATCGCTTACTTCTTTAGCTAAACAACTCATCAATAGTTTTTCTAATATCTGCGGGATTTTGACTTGCGGATTCACTTCTTCAACTGTCGGTGGCATTTGAAAGCGATGTGCTTGGTACCAAGTACCAAAAGAGTTACTTTTTGTCTGAAATGGATGTTTGCCTGTTAACATCTCAAACATTAGTACTCCCAAACTATAAATATCAGAGCGGACATCTAGCAGTTTGCGCCCTTCCATGTGTTCTGGAGAACAGTACGGCAAACTGCCAATAAAAGAATCCGTCAGAGTCATCCCGCTTCGCTCTGTTAAAAATTTGGCAATACCAAAATCTAGTATTTTAACAATTTCTCCTTGTTTACTATCTTCAGTAATGAATATATTTTCTGGTTTAATATCTCTATGAACAATAGGATAAATCTCTCCTTTGAGGCTGATACCTTGGTGGGCACATTGTAAGCCTAAACAAATTTGATTACAAATCTCCAAAAATTTCGGTATTGTTAATGGCTGAATTTTTAGAATTTGTTTGAGATTTTTTCCTTGTAGGTATTCCATTACATAATATGGAGTTTTATCCTCAGTAACGCCATAACTTAAGATGCGAACAATATGTTTACTTTTGCGTCCCAATTGAGCGCCAATAAAAATCTCTCTGGCAAAACGTTGGGACATTTGCTGGTTCGCCAAACTGAGTGATAAAATTTTGACAGCGATCGGCATACCACCTTTAGCAGTATCTTCTGCTAAATAAACTCTACCCATCCCACCTTTGCCAATCAAATCTCTGATTAAATAGCGATTATTTAAAACTTGCCCAATGTAATCGTCTAGCTCTGCTTTTTGCCCTACCATATTCTCAATTTTATTTTGTGGCATAAAAAATCATTTATGAAAAATATTGTTGGCAAAAACACCCGTGATAAGCCTAGCTAATTATTAAAATCAAACCAAGAAAATATGATAGTTTGGAGAAAATTAAACATATACTGTAATCGTAGTTAATCTATATGGAAATTTTCCTAAATATTGTATAACATATTTATTAATGTATACGGTTGAGAAATTACACGTAAACTACAAATAGGCTAGATAAATTGGCCTAGTATATTCCGTGGATACACAGGAAAAAGTAAATGGCAGTAAAGGCGCAATACCTCTGTACACTTAACGGTTGAGATTCGGGAGTAAACGGCGTAATAATCTGATTAGTGGTGTTTCAATTTTAATTTTAAAGGCTAGTATTTGGGTACGTTGCAGGGAGTTGAAATTGTTATCACTGATCAGAATTAACGATTGCTGACCATCGGGTAGTTTAGGGCCAAGAGTTAGTCCTTCGATGTTGTCTAGCAGTACATCTAGGGTTCTCAAATCTAACAGAAGTTTTTTTTGAACTGGTTTAATATTCTTAGAGTCAACGGCTAAAAGGCTATCTATCTTATGAATATCATCAGATCCTTCTAAAGAAACCTGAAACAGAGAAATAGCAAATCCTAATCCAGTAAAAGACCGTTCTAAACTTAGGAAGTGTCCTTGATTATCAAGAGAAAGTAAATCAGGTAATCCACTAGCAAATTTGCCCGTCAGATTCAAAAAAGGGGAAACTGGTTCCGTTTGGTAAAGAAATTCTTTTTCTGGCTGGTTATTAACCAAGTTATATTGCAAAATCCGGCAAGGGCTACCAATGTTAGGTTTAGCTGCGACACCATCTTGAATTAGAGCATTTTCGGTAGCTGTGAATATATGCTTATTATTGGGTGTAATGGTAAGGCTTTCAAAAGCCAAATTGTTGCGGATACCTTGTTGAGTAGTTCTGTCTGGCAAAAATTTGTTTGGTATGGTAAGTGTTGCAATTTCTTTACCAGAAGATAGTGAGAACTCTTTAATAGAAGGATTAATTAATTTTTCAGCGTCGCCTTCAGAAGAAATGAATACAGTTTTTTTATTAGTTAACGTAATACCTTCTGTATCACTTTCACCAGCGCCAAATGCTTGATTATTGCTATTTAATAACGTAGTAATATTAACAGGAATAACTCCATTTTTTTGTATAGAACCCTTGCTTAAGTCGATTTTTAGGGTATAAAAACGGGCAGCAGCTTTTTGTCCACGGTCATCGGAAATAGCATAATAAAGATTGTTTTTTGCATCATAGGTAATTCCAGACAAACCTCCAACTTCAGTTTTTTGGTAGATTAAGCCTTTCGGTAAAGTGGCTTCTCCGATAAACTCTATACTACTAACTTCAACAGAATTGGATGCTAAGTTTTGGAATAAGAAAATGATAATTATAATCGGTATAAATAAGTAAATAATGCGTGGGATTGCGGAGATTTTTTTGATTAGTTGCATAGATTTTTTGTTAATATTTTAAAATAACGATTGAAGAAGGCAGGAGGCAGGAGGCAGAGGGCAGATGGCGTTCGCGGAGCGTCTCGTTGGCGCAGCCTCTCGTAGAGAAGAGAAGCCTCTCCCCTTGGGAGAAGGTTCAATGTTTTGTAGGGGATTCCAACCCCTCCTAAATTGGGGCTACCAAATTGAAAATTTGGTGGGGGTCTTAAACCCAAGTTCCATGATTGTCACGGGCAGAGAGCAGAAAACAGTATTCCAACTGAGCCTCCTGCCTTCTGCCGTCTGCCTTTCTTGATAAAATATCATACTGAAGAGTGCAGACCTGCACATCTGGGCGCTGCTAAAATAACATGTATTCTCAGCAATTGAAACCTTTTAGAAAATACTAAATTGCTTAAGCTAGCCGCAAACCATATTCATCCTGAAAAAACTTTACAAGCCAGTCTTTCACTCTGCGGGTAGCGCGACAGTCATCTTCGTTGTAGCTTTGAATAATTTCTAGTAAGGTGCGATCGCCTGTTTCTAGCCACTGATCATACCAGTAAATACACTTGGCACCACTGGCTTCTTTTTCCCGCCACTCAAATCCTAACCAACGAGCGATCGCTTTGAGGGCATAACTTTCTACAGGCAATGCTACACTTTGGGTTAATTGTTCATACACATCCACAAATCGATTCAGTACAGGACGCACTAAGGAGTTGGGAGTGTTGTAAAGCTTTGCCAACCGTTTGACCGTATCAAACTCGTAGACACAAAAATGATAAATTGGCGCTTCGGGATATTGCCAAACCAAATCCAAAAATTGCTGCCAAACTAATTCTTCGTCTTCTGGTTTATCTGCTAAAAACGAATAAAACTGTTCTGTGTTGGCAAGTCTATCAACGACCAAAACCCCCAAAAGATAATTTAACTCTAAGTCTGGTTGTGCCTCAATATCAAAGTAAAGCTCTATGGGTGCTGTGAATGTAATATCTTCTATTGGTAGTGGGTATGGTAAAACTAGAGGTCGTCTTTCCAATACAGATTGAGCTTGCACTACTAGCTTGGGTGCTACTTCACGGTCGAAACCAACCAGGTTTTCTAAGGTAGTGGGACTGGTGTTAGCGAGAGATTCTACTGTGGTGATGGCTAAGTCTTGGAGTTGAGTGTAACGAAGAGGTGTTACGCCTGGTAACAGTGAAAGATGTTTTTCAGATTGAGCGATCGCATAACATTGACTATACCAATGACAAAGATTGCACTTTTGCCGAGAAATAAAAACCTCTGGCGGATTCGGTAACTCTAAAACTCCAATAAACTCCTCTAGAATTTGCTGCATCCTTGGTGTCCATTTGAACAGATCCACGGCATAATTAGTGTTTTTAGTTCGCAATATCAGTAAAGCTGTTTCTGGTACAACTCCCTGCACTGTTGCCAATACTTGGGCGTGAAATGCAGCGACAACCTGATATTCTTGCTTAGGGCGCTTACCCAGTTCAATACTAGCCGGGACATACATCCAATCTCCAAAACGAGACTGTCCTGGTTGTTTCACAAGTAAATTTGGACGACTCAGCAGGGTGTATGCTTCAGAATAAGTTGCTAACAGTACTCCTTTATAAATGTACTCAACCCCACGCTCCATCAATTCTAAAGTTGCCTTCTCTGCCTTTTCCCAGTTTCCGTATGAATAATCTGGTTGGTGATAAGTCATTTGTGCCAAAGCATTCAGCTGATGAGCGATTTTGTCCTGTTGCAGTTTCCGCAGCAACTCATTAGGATCATCGCGCTGACTTTTGTCACCGTAGGTATCTAGAAAAGTCCGGCGTTTACAGCGTTGATATTGCAGTAGGAGTTCAGCATTAATTAGCATCCTTTTAAGTTAACAAGAATTAGCACACTCTGGCAGAAACTTAGATAATTAATAATGGAGGGGGATGAGGGGGATGAGTAAAAAATAAGGCCTTGCATATTTGCGGGATGATTTTACTATTTTTGTGGGATGGGCATCTTGCCCGTC
>NZ_JAYGHD010000319.1:0-34592 GCF_034932245.1 Nostoc sp. UHCC 0251 | reverse complement strand
AGGGTGTGTTACGGCTTCCGTAACGCACCAAAATCTTCGGATGGTGCGTTAGCCTTCAGCAGTTTATCACTGGGAAACCCCACCAGGGCTATCAGCCATTCCGGCCAGACTTTATGACCGCGTGGATTCACGTTGAAGATTTAGCAGACTGCTAC
Organism: Nostoc sp. UHCC 0251; assembly: GCF_034932245.1. NCBI lineage: Bacteria > Bacillati > Cyanobacteriota > Cyanophyceae > Nostocales > Nostocaceae > Nostoc > Nostoc sp. UHCC 0251. Next base: position 34,437 of record NZ_JAYGHD010000319.1, on the reverse strand, counting down.
ATCGCCGCAGCCCGAAAAAGCTCCAAAGGAGGACACTATCTTGCAGCGGCTGAAAATCTGAGTATTAGCCAGATGGCAACTTTATTTGCGGAGGCTGCTCAAGTAAAATTCCAAGCACCAATATTTGAAAATAAAGATAATGTGGTTTTTGATGATTCTTACACCAGAGAAATACTTCAACTTCAATGGAAATATAAAGTGGCTGATGAGGTTAAGGCTTGGGTAGAGCGAATCAAAGAGTTGGGAACTTATTTCTTAGAGGATGTTTGAAGTCGAGTGCTAATAGTGATAAGCGTTACGTGACAGATAAATTGTGTCGCTTTCTGTTGAACAACTTAATGCTTTAGGAATTGACCCAGAAATGTTGGATTAGGATACTAATACTACATCTTCATATATTTCTGCGTAGGCGTAGCCCGCCGTAGGCATCGCACACCGAAAATCAACGCTAGCTAAATGTACTTCTTCCTCTTCTCCATAAGGGTAAAGTACCCAATGTCCTTCGTCATTGCGGCGGAAGCATTCCACACTCATTTGGTCTGGTGAAATTAGCACATACTCTTGCAATGATTCTAAATGCCGATAGCTGGCGAATTTCTTACCTCTGTCATAGCCTTCTGTTGACTCAGAAAGCACTTCAATAACTAAGCAAGGATGGGACTTAAAATATTCAAATTCTCTATCTCTTGTATCGCAAGTCACCATGACATCAGGATAGAAATAGCGATTTATCACCTCAATTTGTGCTTTCATATCTAACATGTAGACACGGCAACCACTTCCCCGAAGATGGTTTCGTAACAGCATAGATATATTCATGCTAACTGTGACATGAGCATCACTCGCTCCTGCCATTGCGTAGACTTGCCCATCAATATACTCGTGTTTTATTTCACTTACTTTTTCGCTTTCTAGATACTCTTCTGGGGAGATATAGTACTCGCTTTGGCTAACGACCATTTTAATACCTTAGTAGTTTTATCAAACATTTTAACTCAGACAACAAATCTAATGAGCAACAGCACCACCAGTTGCTTTCACCTTTTTAAAGAATAAAATAGCAATGCCACTGAGCAATAAAGCAATGCCAATAAAGTAAAAACAATCGTTAAACGCCATCACAAATGCTTCCCGACGGACTATATTAGATATGGATGCGATCGCTTGATTTTGTGCTGTACTTAAATCTGCTCCTCGGCTGATAAAATACTGTGTCATTTGTTCAATTCGCTGTTGAGTTTCTGGATTATATAGAGATATTGCATCACCCAATCTATTCGAGTGAAATTGCTCTCTGTTAGTTAATAAAGTGGCTAAAGAAGCAATACCTATAGAACCGCCCATATTCCGCATCATATTAAACAAACCACTTGCCGATCCTGCTTCTTTTGGACTCAATCCAGCAGTGGCGATAGAAGTTAGCGGTACCATAATTAGGGGTTGTCCCATTGCACGCACAAATTGCGACCATCGTAACTGATCTAATCCAGTTTGATTAGTCATTCCAGAGTTCATAAATGCACTGATGGAAAACAAAGTTACACCAACAGCCACCATTAAGCGCACATCAATGCGTTGCATCAATTTGGGTATGAGGGGAATAATAAACAGTTGAGGAATACCAGCCCAAATCAACACTTCACCAATTTGCAGCGCATTATATTTTTGGATTTGGGCAAGATACAAGGGTAAAATATAAATTGAACCATACAACCCTACTCCTAATGACACATTGACAATACTGGCTAAACCAAAGTTACGCCTAAACAAAAGCCGTAAATTAATAAATGGTTGCTTTCGGGTTAATTCTATATAGAAAAATATCGCCAAAAAAATTACCGCAATCACACTTAAGCGCACAATCAATCCTGAACTAAACCAATCTTTGCGGCTACCTTCTTCTAAAACAACTTGTAGGGAACCTAACCCAAGAGCCATTGCAATAATTCCCCACCAATCACCTTGTTTCAATAAATTAATTTGGGGTTTTTCTTGCTTAATTCCGTACCAAACACCAGCCAGCATTAATGCCCCTGGAATTACATTTATATAAAAGTTGTATTCCCAACCAAAGTTTTCTGTTAACCAACCTCCTAATGTTGGGCCAATTGAGGGCGCAAAAACTGCACTAAATCCAAATGCAGCCAGCCCAACCGATTGTTTAGATTGGGGTAAAGTCGTTAATACAACTGTCATAGCAGTGGGAATTAGGACTCCTCCACTCAAACCTTGTAAAGCGCGAAATAAAATCATGGAGTTGAGATTCCATGACCAAGCACAGCATATAGAAAAGAAAATAAATAACGCAGTGTTTACTAATAAATAACGTCGGAGAGAAAATACTCGTGATAACCATCCTGTTAGAGGAATTACCACAATTTCTGCTACGAGATACGCTGTAGAAATCCACGAACCTTCTTCTAGAGTCGCTCCTAAACTTGCTTGAATATCTTGCAGTGAAGCATTAGTTATTTGAATATCCAATACGGCCATAAACGCACCAAGCATACTGGCTAATACACCAATCCAGGTTCTTAGCGGTACACGTTCTGGTGGTGCTTGCTGACGAATTACACCTGTATTAGCCATAGTTTTGTTCCAGTTTTAAGGTTAAGTTCAAAAAAATCTCTTATTAAATATTATTTTTCTCTGTGCATAGCGAAATTAAAATAGTGAAAAATATCTATTGCCTGTCTCCACGACTATTTTAACAACTCAAATAACATTACTATATTTTAACCATTCTGAACTTTGATAATGCCCTTCTGTTCATAAATTGGAAGCATTATTTTCCTTAAAGCAGGTAACTGTCTGCTAAAAATGATAGAACCTAAAATACAAACTATACCATCAATAATTAAAGTGTTCGTAGCACCAATACGACTTGCTAATGCACCTCCTAACAAATTACCCACGGGAATCATCCCTAAAAATGACATTGTATACAAACTCATCAATCGCCCACGTTTGTCATCTTCAACAATTGTTTGTAAAAATGTGTTGCTAGCAGCAATTTGGAGAATTGTTCCCAAGCCAACAAACAACATTGTAAATAAAGAAAGTGGTAAAAATCGAGAAAAAGAAAAGGCAATTAGACCAATTCCTAAAATTGCTGGAGCTAAGGCAATCAATTTACCAATTCCTAAAATTGTTTGGCGTGTAGCTAGATAAATACCACCAGTTAACGCTCCCACTCCAGATGCCGCCATCAAAAAACCCAAGGTTTCTGCACCACCTTTGAGAACTTGTTCTGCAATAACTGGTACTAAAATAGTGTTTTGCAGCCCCATAAGGCTGACTAAAGCTGATAGCAATAAGATGGCTCGAATGGGTGGAAAACTAAAGGCATAGATAAATCCCTCTTTGACTTTTTGCAAGGGATTTCCGTCAGTTACCACATATTTCCAAGGCTTAACTTTCATTGCTAATAAAGCGGCGATTACAGCAATATAGCTTAAACCATCAATTAAAAAACAATAGGCAGTTCCAACGCTAGCAATTAATAAACCCCCGATCGCAGGGCCAATTAATCTAGCACCGTTGATCATTGTAGAGTTGATAGCGATCGCATTGGCTAAATCTTCTCTGCGCTCAACCAATTCTGGTACAAATGCTTGGCGTGCTGGCGCATCTAAGGCGTTAATAAATCCTTGAAACAAACTCAAGGCGATGATGTGCCATACCTGAATCACACCAGTCAGTGCTAGCACTGCCAATGTTAATGATTGAATCATCGCCAAGATTTGCGTACAAATTAAGGTACGATACCGAGAAAAACGGTCTACAAATACTCCGCCAAATGGAGCTAAAAAAAAGCTAGGAATTTGACTAGAAAATCCGACAACTCCTAGCATTAATGCGGAGTTTGTCAAGTCATAAACTAGCCAAATTGTCGCAAGTTGCGTCATCCATGTCCCAATTAGGGAAACACCTTGTCCGGCAAAAAACAGTTGATAGTTTTTTGACCTTAAAGCAGGTAGTAGTGATTTTTTCATGCAAAGTTTTTTTATCAATCTGCTTTCATAAATATCACCTCGCCTCATCTCTTACGCCTGTCTTTAGATGTAGGAAAATGTCATAGGCAGAAAGAGGTTTTTCATCTGTTTGCAGCCAATTTAGTATTACTTGACTTCTACAGCAACTTCCGCAGACATCCCCGGTGTAATCCGCGATTCGTACCCTTGAATGCTCTTTTGGTCGAAAACTACTTTTACTGGAATGCGTTGGACAACTTTGGTAAAGTTACCTGTAGCGTTATCCGGTGGTAATAAGGCAAACTGAGCGCCGGAAGCTGGCGAAATACTGTCAACACGACCAATAAAGGTGTGATTAGGGAAAGCATCTAGCTTGATTTCTACTGGCTCTCCTGGACGAATCTTTTCTAATTGAGTTTCTTTGAAGTTCGCAATTACCCAATACTCGTTATCCACGATCGCCATTAATGGTGTTCCCGCTTGGACTCGGTTGCCAACTTCGACGTTTTTTCTACCGACTCGTCCGGCACTGGGAGCAGTAATATTGGCGTAGGATAGTTGCAATTGCGCGTCTTTGAGCGCTGCTTCTGATTGCGCGATCGCAGCTTTTGCCGCTTCGTATTGACTACGTTTTGCTGTTGTATCTTGTCCGCCGGCGGTCGCTTGTTGCAATCCCCCCTTCGATGCTGCCAATTTAGCTTGGGCGTTAGTGACATTTTCTTGCGCCTGTGCTAGTTGAGACTGCGCTTTGGCGACACCAACTCTAGCAGAGGCTAACTTAGCTTGGGCTTGTTCTACTCCCTGAACAGCAGCGTTTTTTTGTGCTGTAGCGACATTATAAGCAGCCCTGGCTGTGTCTAGCTGCTGACGAGCGATCGCACCTGATTGATACAACTGGTTATAGCGATTGTAATCTGCTTGGGCATTTTCCAAATTCGCATTTGCTTGCGCTACCTGCGCTTGCGCCGCAGGAATACCTGCTTCGGCTAGTCTGACTTCAGCTTGCGCTGCTGGTATCCCAGCTTGGGCTTCTTTTACTGCTGCTTGGGCTGTAGAAATTGCTGCTACTGCACCGCTAACATCCCCCTGCGCTTGAGTTGTCTTACCAGTAGTCGTTTGTGAACTTAAAGCAATATTTGCTTGGGCGGCTTGCGCCTGTCCACGAGCATTTTCTAGGGCTGCTTGTGCCTGTTGTACTTTACTTTCATAGTCCCGTGGATCTAACTTCACTAACAATTGTCCCGGTTGCACCAGCTGGTTATCATTCACCAGCACCTGACTTACAGTTCCGGGAATCCGGCTACTAACTTGGTGAATATTTCCCGCAACGGTGGCGTTGTCTGTTTCTTGGTGAGTAGAAGCATATTGCCAATAGTTATAACCAAAAGTACCAGCAGCGATCGCACCCACACCTAAAGCTGCCAAAATTAAACCAGTCGGTTTTTTCCGCTTCGGTGGAACTTCTTTCTCTATCTCAGGTGTTACAACAGGCGCTTCTGCTGTCACAACTTCTAAAGTCTCGGAATCAGGAATCAATTCTTTTTCGATAACTGGGGTTTTGTGTCCGTTGCGTCCGTTAAAAGTATTAGTTTTCATGATTGTTAGCTTGTTTCTGCGTTCAGTAATTTGATTGATAGTCTTTTATTTAGAATGCGTAGTATTTTCTGAAAAAAATCTTTATTTCCTTAGTATGCGTATTATTATCCCAAAACAAATCTTCATATCACTTCCCCCGGTCGGGTGATTGTGGGATCATCTTTAGGAGAGGTTAGCGATCGCCCGATTCAAGATTTGGGAAAACAGTTCTCGGTCAGCAAAGGAAATACCGTCCATCGCTTCATCACGCACTGCTGCGGCGATTGGTGGTAAAACAGTTTCTAGTTCCTTTCCTGCATCCGTTAGCCAGATTCTCCAGATGCGGCGATCGTGAGTATCGCGTTCTCGACGCACCAAGCCACGTTCTTCCATCCGATCTAATACGCCTGTTAAAGTCCCTCCCACTTGTTTGAGTTTGTCTCCAATACTAGAAGTAGGTAAGCCATCTTCTTGCCATAAACAGCACAATACTAGCCAGTGAAATGGCGTAAGCCCAAATGGTTCTAACCTTTCACTAAACTTGCGACTGAGCAGTTGTGAGACTAATTTGATTCTGTAACCTAAATTATATGGTGCCAGATTTTGCTGCCACGACTCTAAAGCTGGGGAGTGATTAGATGTAGAAACCATTTGCAAAAATACTTAGTATACGTACTATTGTAAACAGATTAACCTTTTTTAGCAATAGTTGCTTTGCATCTGTCTTAGGGAATAAGTTGAATCAACTGGTACTCTTTGACAGTGCCAAAAATGCGGTGAGGTCGAGATAATTTAGACGACTAGTCAGCATAGATCCAAGCATAGCTCAAAGCTGGTACTTGGGAAATAGAGACTACTGATTAAGGACGAGTAGGAAGATAGAAATTAAGCTTAGGGACTTCCAAGAAATAAATTATCCAATCTTGTGGGGTGGGCATCTTGCCCGCCTTTGACTATGGGCTATCGTGTCGCCCAACCCACAATAAATAGTTGTATATTTTTTTATTTGGAAGTCCCTTAACCCAGATAGTTCGGCTTTGATTACTTTTTGTTCTGGGTATAAAACAGAGTGTTGCTAGAATTATTGACTATAAAGATGACCGCTCAGTACTTGAAGGTTGTACAATCAGCAAAATTGAAGAAAGCTTTTTATTTTCCTAACTAACACGATTTATTCAGACATAAACGCGCAAAATGCTAATTCCACAATTACAAAATTTTTTAACAACACCTATTACTCAAAAAAACAGACAAAATCAATCTAGATTAACTGTTCTTTTTTGGTACAGTCTAAGTCTAACTTTTGCTGTTGGTTATATTCTTATGGGGCTGCGACAGGCTTTCACGAGTAAATATATAGTAAGCGACGATGCACGAGAATATATTTCTTGGATGTATCGTTACTTGAATCCAGAGTTATTTCCTGGGGATTTAATTGCTGATTATTTTGAGTCGGTGACACCAATTGGATATAGTATTCTTTATAAAATAATTGCGGCTTTAGGTATAGACCTAACTTTCTTTAGCAAAATTTTTCCAATATTACTGGGGCTAATTACAACTAGCTATTGCTTTGCAGTTTCTATGCAGATATTACCAGTACCAATGGTAGGGTTTATCGCATCTTTACTTTTAAATCAAAGTCTCTGCCTACATGATGACCTATTTTCTGGTACTCCTAGAGATTTTATTTATCCCCTATTTTTAGCTTTTCTATATTATTCAATCCGGTCTTCTGTGCTTGGTATATTAATTGTACTTGCACTTCAGTGTTTAATGTATCCTATAATAGCTTTTGTCGATTTATTAATTTTGTTTTTGAGATTATTTCATTGGCAGAATGGGCAGATAGCTATTTCTCATCACCGAAAAGATTTTATTTTATTTGTAACAGCCATTATAATTACTGGTATTCTAATTTTACCTTATACCATTCAATCATCACAATTTGGCCCGACCATTACTGCTGCTGTTGCAAGAACTATGCCAGATTACTGGCGTGGAGGAAGAGTCAGTTATTTTAGCCATAATATTATTAGTTATTGGTTTGATGGTAGAGATAGTGGTTTTTTTGCTTTAATTGCACCTCCTCAACTATTATTTGGTTTATTATTACCTATTCTCCTAAAATTCCAATCTTACTTTCCATTAACTAAGCAATTAAAGGATGAAGTAAAAATATTTTTACAGGTAGTAATAGCTAGTTTAATCATGTTTTTTACTGCCCATGCCTCAGCTTTTAAACTGCACTGGCCTAGTCGCTACACCCATCATACTTTTAAGATGATACTTGCTCTTGCAGCAGCAATCTCTATTACCTTGATTTTAGATGCTATATTTCGATGGTCAAGACAATATGGAAGACAAATTTTAATATTGGGGACTATTATGATCCTTGGTGCAGGACTCATTTTGTACCCTAGCAGCTTAAAAGTTTTTCCCAAAACCCCTTATGTAGAAGGTCAAGTCCCAATACTATATAATTTTTTGCAAAAGCAACCGCAAAATATTGTCATAGCCTCTACTTCCGAAGAAGCAGATAACATACCTATCTTTGCTCAAAGAACAATTTTGGTAGGTAAAGAATATGCATTACCAATCCATACAAAATATTACGCTCAATTTCGTAAGCGTATGATTGATCTGATTAATGCCCAATATAGTGAAGATATTAACCAGATTAAAGACTTTATCCAAAAATACCACGTAACTTTTTGGTTATTAGAACGTTCTGCATTCTTGCCGGAATATATAACTAAAAACACTTGGCTACAACAATATCAGCCAGCAGCACAACAAGCGAATGCAAAGTTACAGAAGGCTCTACCTGTCTTAGCGACATTAATTAACACTTGTGCAGTTCTTGAGACTGATAATTTAGTCCTCCTACAAACAGAGTGTATCAAAAACGTAACGAAGACTTAAACACAATGCTAAATTATAATCGGTTCTTCAGTACTTAGTATACTAGTTAAAAGCTTGAAAGGAGGATTATTAGCAAGTAACACAATAGTAAATTAAGAGGCTTTTAAATGCCAGAATTAATGATTTTAAAGACTGATAACTTTAGTATAAAGGTATAGATATAGCTGAAAAAATTTTTAACTAAACTATTCCTAGCAATTTTTTATAACAATTTGATTTGATTTTTTCAAAAATTAAGTATATGTATGTTGCGTTAAGACGGAGTACACCCGTAGGGGGATGGCATGTTCCCATAGTGTCAACTTAAGAAGATAAAGCCCAAATTTATAGTTGTTTTGCGATTTCTTCTATTGGCGGCGCTGGTAGATGTTTTTGTTGCCGCAGGTCTGGGTTTCCTGTTCGTGCTGGGCGTTTTCTACTCATGATGTATCACTAAGAACATCTTGATTGATATAATTAGATTACATCTTACGGTTTCTTTTTGTTTAAGTTGACACCAATGGGCATTGCCATGCCCCTACCAGCGTATTTGTATCATTATTCAAGTAGAAATGGTATAAATTAGCGATCGCCACAGTGACAATTTAAAACGCTCAAGGTTGAATAGTCTTCGCCGACTGGTTAAATAACAAATCTCTTGACTTATCTGGATCAAGCGCTTGAGTTTTCAGTGCTTCTGCTTTTTCGTAGGCGCGAATTGTTGCCGGACGGGCTTTAACTGCCTCAAACCACCGCTTGAGATGAGGAAAATCTTCTAGATTCTGACTTTGGCGCTCATAAGGCACAATCCAGGGATAGGCAGCAATATCGGCGATGGAATAATCGCCAGCGACAAATTCTTTATCTGCTAGTTGCTTATTCAGCACTCCATATAAGCGTCCCGTCTCATTCACATAGCGGTTAATGGCATATTCTATTTTTTCGGGAGCGTAGGCGCTAAAGTGATGATTTTGTCCCGCCATTGGCCCCAGACCTGCCATTTGCCAAAACAACCATTCTAAAACTTGAGTGCGATTACGTAAATCTTGAGGAATTAATTTCCCGGTTTTTTCTGCCAAATATAGCAAGATTGCACCAGACTCAAATATAGAAATTGGCGCACCTCCATCTGCTGGTTCGTGGTCAACGATCGCGGGGATACGGTTGTTAGGAGAAATCTTCAGAAATTCTGGCTTAAATTGATCTCCAGACCCAATATTCACAGGAATTATGGTATATGGTAAGCCGACTTCTTCCAAAAAAATCGTGATTTTATGACCGTTTGGAGTTGTCCAATAATAAAGATCAATCATGGTTATTTTTCCTTATATTCAGGGTTGGAATTTAAACTTATAAGCGCTTTGCCTTCCCGCAGTTTAGCCACGCAGAGGTTTCGCTATAAATTTATTGTGGTGATTTGGCGATCGCTGCCCAAACTCTGTGGTGAACCTGAAGAATTGGCGTGGGATATTTTGCTTCGAGTAATGCCGCCAATTCCTGGTCAAATACTTCTACCTTTTCTGGTGTCAAACTGGCTCCTACACCAGCACTAGCACGAATTCGTCCCCGCCAAGCTTCATGTGTATAAGACACAAATACATCGTAAGAAAATGTGCGGATTTCTCGGAATCCTCCTTCGCCAATGTCTTGTAACCACAGGGGATACAATCCATTACCGCCGTCCAAGTTCCACGCGGGATTATGAGCCTTGATCAGTTGTTCTGTTGCGTGAACTACATTACCTTTTAAGGGTATCCAATCAAAATGAGCGATCGCAAGCAAGCCATTTTTTCTTAGTATCCGAGTAATTTCTTGGACGGCCTGGGGACGATCAAACCAATGCCAACATTGTCCAGCGGTGACAACATCCGCACTTGCGTCTAGTAAGTCGGTATTCTCGGCAGTTGCGACTCGATAATCTACTTTAATTTGAGTAGATTCGCTTAACAGTATTGCTTGTTCTAAAAGTGAAACTGATGGGTCTATGCCAATCACATAAGCACCTCTATCCGCAAAGCCCCGCGCTAGTGTTCCTGTTCCTGTACCAAGATCAACAATGTTCTGCCCTGGTAAACCTATACCATATTCAGACAGTTTATTAAATAATGAACTGGGAAAGCCAGCGCGGTGTTTTGCATAATCAGTAGCAGTTGCACCAAAATCAATTTTCATACCTGCAAAACCATTTTTGTAACAATTGTCTAGGCTAGAAGTTCTCTACCCACGGACGTAGTTCTACTTCCCATGTCCAAGCACTGCGGGATTGGCGTAGGGTACTCAGATAAGTTTGAGTAATAGCATCCGGGTCAACCCAATTCGCACTCTTGCTACGCCCCGCTCCGCTAACGCAATTAAAATCAATGGGAGCTTGAAACCCACTAATTAACAATTAAGCAATTAAACGATTTCTCGTATTTAACTGCGAATTGCGAATTGTTTGGTCAAGGGTACTATCAGGATTATCTCCTGGATTTTGGCGAACTGCTGAACGGATTGCACCATCAATATTTAGAGAAAGCTACCCTGCATAAGGATTACCGATTCTATCTACAGAGACCTTGAAGGAGAATGGTAAACGACCTGGATTTAAGCGTGGTTCTGCGGCATAGCCAACAGGAACTAAAACAGCGATCGCTAAATCTGGATTATCCCCAGCCCCAATCACTTCCTTTACCTGATTCTCAATCCAACCGTTCATAAAACAAGTGGATAATCCCAGACTTTCTGCTGCTAACACCAAATGGGTAGCAGCAATGATGGCATCTTTGATTGCATATTCACGTCGCTTGTCACCCAGCCCAGCTTGAAATTGTGGGATAGCGGTTTTGAAATAGTTTACCGTGCCTTCATTCCATGCCCCAGTTTCAGTTGCCCGCTCAAAAATTGGGGTCAAGTTTTGTTCGCCTGCGTTAGGATCGGCGGCAAAGACAAAGGTTACAGGTGCTTGGACAATTTGCTGTTGATTCCACGATGCTGCTGATAATGCTGCCTTTTGCGCTTCATCTTGCACAAGAATAATTTGCCAGTCTTGGATATTAAAGCTGCTGGGCGCTGCCACGGTCAACTCTACCAGTTGCTTGAGCAGTTCTGGGGCGATGGGGTCTGTTTTAAAAGTTTTGATGGAACGACGTTGAGAGATCGCACTTGGTACATCTAAAGGTTGAGTTTGGGTGATGGAACTCATGAGATTCTCCTGATGGTTGGGTTATAAAGCTGCTGTAGCGATTTTTAAGATTGGACGAAATACTCTAGTGGTGTAAAAAGTTGCTTGAAAGTAGATTACCAGAATTATGCGTTAGCTACCTGCTCATTAGCAGCCGACCAAAATGGATAGTCTGTATATCCCTTTTCACCGCCACCATAAAAGGTTGCTTGATCTGCTTGATTTAGTGGTGCATTCAAAGCCAAGCGGCGGGGTAAATCTGGGTTTGATATAAATAATGTGCCAAAGGCAACTAAATCTGCTGCTTTGTTTGCCAGCACTGCATCGCCTTTTTCACGGGTATAACCACCATTGACAATGAGTGTACCTGTAAAGCGATCGCGTATATGACTAGTGGGGACAACTATCCCGCCATGTCTAATGTCTGCCTCTGTTGCCTCAAAAATATGCAGATATGCCAAATTAAATTGGTTCAATGCTTGAGCCGCATAACCGAATGTCTCCAGAGGATTAGAGTCACCTATATCGTTAAAAGTCCCACTGGGAGATAAACGTACCCCTACTCGGTTAGAATCCCACACGCTAGTTACCGCCTCTGTCACTTCTAACAAAAATCGGGCGCGATTCTCAATGGAACCCCCATATTTATCTGTACGTTGATTGGTGCGATCGCGGAGAAACTGATCTATTAAATAACCATTAGCTCCGTGAATTTCCACCCCATCAAACCCAGCCGCTAGGGCATTTGCCGCTCCCTGACGGTACTGTTCGACTATTTGCGGTATTTCCGAAGTTTCTAAAGCGCGGGGAGTCACAAAGGGTTTTGGCCCCTGATAAGTTGCAGCCTCACCTTTAGCAGCAATGGCAGAAGGTGCAACAGGTAAAGCTCCATTCGGTTGTAAGTCAGGGTGAGAAATCCTGCCTACGTGCCATAGTTGCAGAAAAATTCTGCCTCCGTGCTGATGTACGGCATCAGTCACTAACTTCCAGCCCTCCACCTGTTCTGATGAATGAATTCCTGGTGTAGCGGGATAACCCTGTCCTTCAGGAGTTACCTGTGTTGCTTCTGCAATAATCAGTCCGGCGGAAGCACGTTGGACGTAGTAGGTAGCATTCAGTTGGTGTGGTACGTTTCCTTGACCTGCCCTGTTTCGGGTTAAGGGTGCCATTACTATCCGGTTAGGTAGTTCCAGATTTCCTAATTGGTAAGGAGAGAATAAGTTGATATCACTAGTCATTGGTTTTATCTCCAAATTATTTTAGTCATTTGTCATTAGTCATTGGTCATTGGTCATTGGTCATTGGTCATTGGTCATTGGGCATTAGTTTTTTTCCTTCTCTGCTCCCCTGCTCCCCTGCTCTCCCTACTCCCCTGCTCCTCACTCCCCACTCACAAACTAAACAATCGACCGAATAACGCCACCATCTACTCGCAAAGCTGCACCATTAGTTGCTGAAGCTACGGGACTAGAAAGGTAGACTACGATCGCTGCTACTTCTTCGTTAGTTGCAAAGCGTTTGATTAGGGAACTGGGACGCACATTCTGAAAAAACTCAGCCTCAACTTCACTTACACTAATGCCACGTTCCTGCGCCAGCTTAGTGATAAAGTCTTCAACTCCTTCTGAACGGGTTGGTCCTGGTAGAACGGAGTTTACCGTGACTCCAGTTCCGACAGTCATTTCTGCTAGACCTCGTGCAACAGCAAGTTGCGCTGTCTTAGTTGTGCCGTAATGAATCATTTCCACTGGGATCTGAATAGCAGATTCGCTGGAGATAAAAATTATCCGCCCCCAGTTTTGCTCTAGCTGCTTTTGCAGATATTGCCGACTCAAACGGACTCCACTGAGGACGTTAACCTCAAATATGTTTAACCAGTCTTCATCAGTAATATCAAAGAAGGTTTTTGGCTCATAAATACCTAAATTGTTTATGAGAATATCAACGTGAGGAACTTTTTGAAAGAGTTGCTCTATCCCTGATGCAGTGCCTGCGTCAGCAACAACACCAGAAACTTTCGCGTCGGGTGTATAATGCTTAATTTTGGCGATGCCTACGGCGGGCTACGCCTACGCTTGGGCTACTCTTTCTTCAGACCGACCGTTGACAATTACTGATGCCCCCTCTTGAGCTAACCCAAGGGCGATCGCCAAACCAATACCTGCGGTTGAGCCACTCACCAACGCGGATTTACCATGTAACTTCAAGTCCATTTCGCTCTTTCCCCGTTAGTTGAAACAGAATTTAGGAATTGGGAGTAGGGAGTGGGGAATGGGGCATTGGTAATTGGGTACAAGAGGCAGAGGTGAAGGGGAAGGTTGCAAAGGAGAGGAATTTTCCCCCTGCTTTCTGCTCCCCTACTCTCTACTCCCTACTCCCCACTCCCCTTTACTTAAATTAAAGATGCTGTGCTAAGGTCTTATTCAAGGTAGTTTTTGGAACTGCCCCTACGACAGTATCAACCTGACGACCTCCCTTAAAAACCATCAGCGTCGGGATGCTGCGAATTCCATAATGGCTGGCAACAGTAGGATTTTGATCTGTGTTCAGCTTCACAAATTTCACCTGTCCTTCGTATTCAGCAGCAACTTCATCGACGACTGGACCGACCATCCGGCAAGGACCGCACCACGGTGCCCAAAAGTCCACTAATACCGGAATCTCACTTTCCAAAACTTCTTGCTTGAATGTGGCTTCTGTGACATTTGTAATGGATGACATAAATTGCCTTCCTAATTAATTCTATAATTCGATAATATCGAATAATAAAAATATATGCCACCTGATGAGATAATGCAACTATGAGATTTCTTTATCATCCAGATAGAAAAAATATTTCTTTACCGGGCGTGCTGTATGCATTGGGCGATCCGGTGCGGCTAGAGATTGTGCGGCGGTTGGCTACTGAGGGGGAACAATGCTGTGCCAGCTTTGATTTTGCGATCGCTAAGTCTACCATGTCCAATCATTTTAAGATTTTGCGGGAGTCTGGGATAGTTTTGACACGCAAAGAAGGGACACAGCATATTAACATCCTACGGCGTGAAGATTTAGAGGTGCTGTTTCCAGGGTTGCTGGATGCGGTGTTGAAAGCTGCTCAACCATTGCCTGTTAGTCTTGCGAGTGATAAACAAACAGCTTCAAGGATTTAGGAATTAGGAATGGGGAATGGGGAATTGGGAATTGGGAATTGGGCATGGGGCATTGGGCATGGGTAACGCTATCTGTTTAAGAATCTTCTTGTTTTTTAATTTGTGTTTCTAAATCAGCAAAGATATCATGTTGTTCAAAAGGGTTCCGCCACCGAAGTCAGCAGAACCCTTCCTAAGTATTTCAAAATCTAAGCATTCAAGAACTGTCATCTGCTAATCGTCATTCATTTTTCCAGACTGATTTGCTTGTAGTAAGGGCTTCAGCCCTGGTGTTATGCAACTTAAATACTCATTAGCTTAAACAAACTTGCAACCAGGATTTATACCGTCTGGCAAGTTCCTTAAGGAAACTGAGTTCTTCACCTTCAAGATTATTAAATAGGCTGCAATATTGCCAACCACGCTCGTAGCGACTCAGCATTTCTTCTGGAGTAAACCGATATACATCAGCAGTCTGCCAACAAATCGACTCCAGAAAAGGCAGCTTTTTGGGGACAATAACAGGATTATTTGTTGGTGTTGCGGTTGTCATAATTTTTTTAATCAACCACTTTCGGCTTACTTTAATTTTAGCTTTCGTGCCTGATATTTGCTCAATGCATTTAAGAAGGATAAATCAATGATGCTAAGTATTGAGGTGTGATGCCCGTATCAAAACAATTACATCTCATGCAAAGGTTGATTTGAAAGCTATAATTAGGATACAATACATATTTTTAAAAGTGCAAAATCGCAACAAAAGCACCAATGGCAGAATTCACTATTCAAATTCCCGATGAACTAGCTCAATGTTTAGAACCTCTGCAAAATCGCTTACCCGAATTGCTTTGGCGATTACTAGACGTTGTTAATCTACCAACAAATATTCAGGCAACAAGTAATCCTGAAACTACAAATATTCCAGCAGTTTATCAAGAAGTTATTGATTTTTTAATTAAGGGGCTAAAACCAGAAGAAATTATTAATTTTAAAGTTTCATTTCAATCTCAAACACGCCTACAAGAATTAATAGAAAAAAATCGCTCTGCAACACTCAGTCAAATTGAATTAGCAGAATTAGATGTTTACGAGCAGCTAGAGCAAATGATGATTTTATTAAAAGCACGAGCTTATTCTGTAATCAGCTAAACTGTTATGTATACAATTTGTACAATCAGGGCGGGCAAGATGCCCACCCCACAAGTATGTTGGAAAATATTAGTGCAAATTAAAGACGTAAGAGCTTAACATGACTTCTAATTTGATTTCTGTGGAACTCCGTAGTTTAGTGACCAAGAGAGCTTCAGCACGCTGTGAATATTGACGAATCCATAATTATTTGATTAATTCATATTGAATTAACCTGTCACTTTGCCCATGTTGTTCTGCCTGTGATTAAGGTTTTGAGAACGGATTCTAGAGTTTGGATTGATTGTCTGTTTTGATAACTATTTTAAATAACCACTTTTGGCTTATTTGGATTTTACGGGATAAACTCTTCCTTTCCAAGCGCCGCCGCGCCCTTGCCAGTGACGAAGTGCTGAATCTAGAGTCATCAAAGTATAGAGAAAAGCGATCGCAGGTAAACTAAATGCTAACAAGGGAGAACATTTATAAAAGCGGATCGTTGGGTAGTAAGCTAACGACATTAACAACCATCCTAATAAACCTGTAAGTGCGATCGCCCAATTGCCCCAAACTACGCCCAGAATTACACACACAGGTGGAACTAGATAAATCAGAGGCATTCCTACTAAAGTTCCCAATAATAGTAATGGCGAATAATTCAGTTGAGTATAGGCAGTACGAGCAACCATATCCCAAATTGTCGCCAGCGAGTCATAAGGACGCAGACTGCAAGTCAAGCTACTCAATCCTAGCCAGATACGCCCTTGGCTGGGGATTAGGTGTTGAGCATTGTGGGCATGGTTATTTTCTTTGTCTCCCCTGCTCCCCTGCTCCCCTGCTCCCCTGCTCTTCTTAACCGCCATCGCCAGGGCGCAATCGTCAATTAGAGCTTGGCGAATGACTTGAATACCACCGATTCGCTCTAAAGCTTCACGGGCGATCAGAATAGATCCTCCTGCTGCGGCGGCTGTGGGATTGTTGGGATTATTCACCCAGCGAAAAGGATAGAGTTTCTGGAAGAAAAAGACGAAAGCTGGAATCAAAAGTTTTTCCCAAAAGCTTTCACACCTGAGTCGCACCATTACCGAAACCAGGTCTAAATCTTCCTGCACAGCTTTAGCAACCAGTCGGCGGAGATTACCTGGATCATGTGCAATATCTGCGTCGGTCAGCAAAAAATAGTCGGGTGCAAATTTACTAGCGCTGTTTATACCTTGCTCAACTGCCCAAAGTTTACCCGACCAACCAGGAGGCAGTGATTCACCAGAGATAATATGCAATTGCTGGGGTTTACCTACAGCGTGTGCAACCCCTTCGGCAAAATTTGCTGTCCGGTCTGTGCTGCGATCGTCTACCAAAAACACGTTGAAAGAACCAGGATAATCTTGGAGTAAGAGCGATCGCAAACTAGTTGGTATTAACTCAGCTTCGTTACGCGCTGGAACGACGGCACAAACCACAGGTAAAGATTCTAGCTGAGTTTCTGTAACCTCTAATTGCTGGTCTGTCCGCCAAAACTGTCCCCAAAAACACATTAATCCTAACCAAATTGTCAAGGATAAGAGCATCAATCCTAATACAATTACATCCATGACCTATTGCAAATTCTCAGTGACTCAGACAGAATACTATGTCTACTAAATAAAGAAAAAATTTTTTCATCATAATATTGCCGTGTTCAAAACTAGTGTTGGGTGTTGAGGTTAAATAGTTTTTGATGCAAACACAAGACAGGGTAAAAGTCAATCAAGTCGCAGAAGCGATCGCAGCTAGCCAACAATATTTGCTTTCGATTCAAAATCCGGCAGGTTATTGGTGGGCAGAGTTAGAATCTAATGTCACCATCACTGCTGAAGTCGTCCTCCTGCATAAAATTTGGGGAACAGACCAAGGCAGACCTTTGCACAAAGTTGAAACATACCTGCGCCAAGAGCAACGGCAGCATGGCGGCTGGGAACTTTACTACGGTGATGGCGGAGAACTTAGCACCTCGGTTGAAGCTTACATGGCGCTGAGGCTGTTAGGTGTACCAGCAAATGATCCGGCGATGATTAGAGCGAAAGCTTTTATTCTCCAACGGGGTGGTATCAGCAAAACTCGGATTTTTACCAAGTTGCACCTAGCCTTGATTGGCTGCTACAACTGGCGCGGTATTCCCTCGCTACCACCTTGGATAATGCTGTTGCCAAAAGCTTTTCCAGTTAATATTTACGAGATGTCTAGTTGGGCGCGTTCCAGTACTGTACCGTTGCTGATTGTATGCGATCGCAAACCTGTTTTTATCACTAACCCAACTATCAACCTAGATGAGCTATACGCTGAAGGTGTTGATCGAGTCCGGTGGGAATTACCCCAAGCTGGCGATTGGACAGATTTATTCCTCACACTTGATCAAGGATTCAAGTTGGCAGAAAGCCTGAATTTAGTACCTTTTCGTGAAGAAGGCATCAAAGCCGCCGAAAAGTGGATTTTAGAGCGCCAAGAAGCTACAGGCGACTGGGGCGGCATTATTCCAGCGATGTTGAATTCAATGCTGGCTTTGCGGTGTCTGGATTATGACCGAAGCGATCCGATTGTAGAACGAGGTTTGCAAGCAATTGATAACTTTGCTATTGAAACAGAAGATAGCTACCGAGTCCAGCCTTGTATTTCACCAGTTTGGGATACTGCTTGGGCGATGCGTGCTTTAGTCGAATCTGGCTTTGCACCAGATCATCCCGCTGTGGTGCAAGCTGGCGAATGGTTACTGCAAAAGCAAATTTTGGATTACGGAGATTGGGCTGTAAAAAATCGTCAGGGAAAACCAGGGGCTTGGGCTTTTGAATTTGACAATCGCTTTTATCCCGATGTAGACGACTCGGCTGTAGTGGTGATGGCTCTACATTTGGCGAAACTTCCCAATGAAAAAATCAAACAGGCTGCGATCGCTCGTGCGTTAAACTGGATTGCATCTATGCAATGTAAACCAGGTGGGTGGGCTGCCTTTGATTTGGATAACGATCAAGATTGGCTTAACTCAATTCCTTATGGCGACTTAAAAGCCATGATTGATCCAAACACCGCAGATGTTACGGCTAGGGTGCTAGAAATGCTGGGTGCTTGTGATTTGTCAATTGATAATTATAATTTAGAGCGATCGCTTACTTATCTTCTGCGCGAACAAGAAACCGAAGGCTGTTGGTTTGGTCGTTGGGGTGTAAATTATATTTACGGAACCAGTGGCGTTTTATCAGCCTTGGCCTTGATTGACCCTCAAAGGCATAAACTCAGTATAGAACGAGGAGCAGCTTGGTTAGTTGGATGTCAAAATCCAGATGGTGGTTGGGGTGAAACTTGCCGCAGCTACAATGACCCCAGTCTTAAAGGAAAAGGAAATAGTACTGCATCGCAAACTGCTTGGGCTTTAATTGGCCTCTTAGCAGCAGGTGAAGCAACTAGTAAATTAGCTCTTGAGAGCATCGAGCGCGGAATTGCCTACCTCATGGCAACTCAACAGCCAGATGGTACTTGGTTTGAGGCGGACTTTACAGGTACTGGCTTCCCTTGCCATTTTTATCTTAAGTATCATATGTATCAACAATACTTTCCTTTAATAGCTCTAGGTCGCTATCAAGCAGCGATTAGAAAAAATTAGTTTGCAGTACATCCGTAGGGGCACGGCGTACCCATTGGTGTTAAATTAAGCTCAAACGCTTGTCCTACATACGCTTTACCCCACCCTAACCCTCCCCTTGGAAAGCTAACTAAGGTGTACACACAAGTCGGAAATAAGTAACCACGCAAAATTAATTACAGTCATTGTGAGCGAAGCGAAGCAATCCCAGCCCTTGCGATTGCTTCATTTCGCTTCGCTGCATTCGCAATGACATTGTGTAATTAATTTTGTTTATCTACTTAGTAGTCTCTAAAGGAATAATTAACGAGTACATTCTTTGTAGAGACGGCGATTTATCGCGTCTTCTTAACGTGTCAGTTTTTTAGACGCGATAAATCACGTCTCTACATGAGGGGTTTCTGGCTTATCCCAAGCGTATGGGGATAAAACCAATTCGCAATGGGCTAACGCCCCGCTTCGCTAACGCAATGGGCTACGCCCCGCTTCGCTAACCTGACAATTCAGCGGCATTTGGAAAACCTCTCTCTAAATCTCTCTCCTAAAAGGAGAGAGACTTTGAATTTTTCCCCTTCCCGTGTCGGGAAGGGGGTTAGAGGGTTAGGTTTTTGGTGGACTTTTCCACATAACGTGAAAAGTCAGCTACGCTAACGCAATTCGCAATTAATTCAACCAGCCACAAGGGGTGAGATTTTTACCTACCTTGAGAAACAAGGATTTTTTCGCCCACCAGAGGCGAGGTTTTGAACCTAGCTTTTTCTGATAAAACTGGTGACTTGTGTGTACACCGTAGCGTTACTAAGAAGAGGGACAAATTTTATATAGTCAAATCAAGGTGAGGTATCTCAATTGCACATACCCTAAGTATTTGTTGCAAAATTTCAATTGTTTATGAACCAATAACAGCTAGTGCGATCGCAACTCTCGCTTTTACTAAAATAGCTGTAGGGTGTATTACGGCTTTCGTAACGCACTATTTCAGGTTTTTGGTTACGCTAACTAACACAGTAACAGCGATAACACACTCTACATTTTTTCAACGCTCAAAGAGTGGTTTGGCATCAAAAACTACTTTTATCAAAATAGATTTACCAATAAAAGTTAAATAAAAGTTCCCATTTTGGGAATTATAGACCTATTGAAGCTCAAGCAGGTAGGTCAAAAATATTGATTAGTGAAACCGCAAAACTACTTTACCCCTCGGTGGATAAATTGGTTAAAGAAATTGTGGCAGTTAACCACGCTTGGAAAGTGGCTTGTGAATTATTTGGACAAGATTCACCCCTATCTATTTCTTCACGGGATTTAAAAACCTGTTTGCAAGTGCGTTTGTTGCGAAGCTATGCACCAGAACAGGTTTATTTAATTGAGGATAAAGAATCAGAAGGTGAACCACTTTACAGCTTACGTCTCCGAGAACCTATAGGAGAACGCCTATATGCAGAACATCTTCCAATGCGGATAGCTCAAGAAGTTTTTACGGATAAAGAATTAGATAAATTCAAAAAGATATAACCAAGATAAACAAGGGGGGTGCAGCGTGGAAATAGCAAAACTTTGGGACATTATTTGGGATAACGAACCTTTTCATTGGACAATTGCTTTTGTCTTAATAGCCGCAATTATTGTCGAGCTTTACACATTATTTCAGTATTGGCGCTCAGAGTGTGGCATAACTGGAGCCTCTATTAAATTTTTGAGTAATTTGAAAAATGGTAAAAATGTAAAGCTTTCAAACCAAGTTCGCCAATGGTTAAAAGATCATTTAGGAACCGATGACTCTAGTAGATTCAGACAAAAAGATGGTAATTTCATACTGATAAAGCATCCGTCTGTCTTAGCCCATCCCATACCTCGTAGTTCCCTGCGCTTTGTGATAACCTTGTGTACTGCCATCGGCGTTTTAGGAACCTTTTACGGTATACAAGAGGGACTCCAAGGAATAAATTTATCTACAGAAAATTCTAAAGAATTGATGACTGCCAGTAAAGGACTACTGGTAGGAATGAAAACAGCTTTTTCCACTTCCTTGATGGGGCTTGGTTCTGGTAGCTTGTTTACTCTAGTTTTGTTTGGGTGTGATTCGCTACGGCAGAAACGGCGTGATAGTCTGCGTCAGAAATTGAAGGCGATCGCAATTTTGAAAATGGCAGACAATAACAATGGTGATCTAGTTGAAGCATTTATCCGTGTAGGAAATAATTTGTCAGGGTTAAACCAACTGAGTGCTGAAGCCATTGGTAAATCTGTGGGTAAGAGTATAACAGAACAGTTCGCCGGGTTAAATCAACTGAGTGCTGAAGCCATTGGTAAATCTGTAGGTAAGAGCATAGCAGAACAGTTCGACGGATTAAATCAATTATCAGCCCAAGCTATTGGTCTAGCCGTGCGTCAGCAAATATTTCCAGCTTTAGAAGCAATTTTCAAAGAGCAGAAACAACTTCGAGAACTCCAAGAAAATCAGGGACAGAGAGTTTTAGAAGAACTCATTAAGGATATGCGAGTTCAGGTACTCGAACCCATTGCAGATCGACTAGATAAAAGTGCAGAGTTAACCCAACAAGCTTCTGAAGCTGTGCTGGCTCTGCATAGAGAATTGGGTGGTATATCTCAAAGTTTGGCAAGTTCCATCTTG
Source organism: Nostoc sp. UHCC 0251 (assembly GCF_034932245.1). NCBI lineage: Bacteria > Bacillati > Cyanobacteriota > Cyanophyceae > Nostocales > Nostocaceae > Nostoc > Nostoc sp. UHCC 0251. Next base: position 12,314 of record NZ_JAYGHD010000319.1, on the reverse strand, counting down.
ACAATTCAGAACTTTCAAAAAGAAACTTTGGTCGAACTCCAAGTATTCGCTAACCACCTGGGATACACTCTCAATCAATTTCAAACAGATACAAGAGGTGTTTTACAACTAACAGCCGACGAAATTAATAGAGCCGTAGACCAAAGTATCCAAGGAATGACAGCCCAGCGAAGTGCTTTTAAAGAAAGTGCAGTAGAAGCTGCTGCTACCTTCCGAGGAATTCGAGAGGAACTTCAGACAGCACTACAAGAACGGGCAATAGTAGAACAGCAGATGCTTCAAGGATTTGCTAACAATATGGGACAAACTTTGAGTCAATTCCAAACTGAAACTACAGGAGTTATACAACAAACATCTCACGAAATTAATCGAGGTGTAGCTCAAAGTATCGAAGGAATGACAGCCCAGCGAAGTGCTTTTAAAGAAAGTGCAGTAGAAGCTGCTGCTACCTTCCGGGGAATTCGAGAAGAACTTCAGACAGCGCTACAAGAACGCGCAGCAGTAGAACAGCAGATGCTTCAAGCTACTCGGACTGGAATTATCCAAATTCTCACCCAAGCCAATAAAACCTTTCATGAGCAAACTAATACTCTACAAACAGTGGGTAATCAAGCTTCTGGATTGATGAATGATGCGAAGGATAATCTTCTGGCTACTTTAGGAAATATCGACGCAACACTTACAGCAACTCGCCATACAGTAGAAGATGATTTGACAAGATTTAGGGAAGAATATCAAACAAATTTACAGACATTCTTTCAACAACAAAACAACTTACTTGAGGGGACACTAGGCAAACAACGAGATGGATTATCTGGGGTTGTGAACAATCTTGATAAAGTCTTCCGAGAAGAATCTCAAAGACGTAGTGAATTGACTCAAGAGGTAGACAAAAGTATGACTAAAATTCAAACATCTGTCGAACAAATTAACAAATTAGTTAGTGCGGCTGGATTAAATGATGCACAACGACTAATTCAACTAGAAAAGCTTGCAAGCGGAATTGGTCAGCAAGTGCAAATAGTTGATAATTCATACATAAGTTTGAATAAAACATTTCACAATAGTCTTGAGTCTTGGCAGAGTCACCTTGAAAGTTCTATGCAAAGGACTGTTGACTTACAGGAAAGCTTTTTCCAACAAGCAGATACTTCTATGGCTAGAGTTTGCGGAGGTTTGCTAGAGACAGCAAAAGTTCTAGTTGCTGCACATGATAACTACCAATTTGGTAATGGTGGAAGCAATCATGGATGATTTTATCAGAGGTGAAATTGATGCAGAGATTATAGAGGATGATGACTCTAGTATCTATCTGTCTATTGGCGATCTAATGTCTGGTTTACTAATGTTTTTTGCTTTGCTATTTATTACTGCACTACTCCAGCTTGCACAAAAGGATGTACCAAAACGGGTAGTAATTGGTAATGTTGTGGGACAGATGAAAAGCAACAATATCAATGTTAAAGTCAACCCAGAAACAGGGGATGTCAGTATCCAAGAATCAATTCTTTTTGCCAAGGGAAGTACCGAACTAAAAGCAGAAGGTAAAGCTTTTCTACGCAGCTTTATTCCTGTTTACAGTGGGGTTATTTTCTCAAAACCAGAATTTGAGCAGGAAATTAGCCGCGTAGTTATAGAAGGTCATACTAGCTCAGATGGAGACGATAAAACTAATTTACAACTAAGCTTGTTGCGATCATCATCAGTTTACAACTACATTTTTTATGATATGAATTTTCCTACAAAAACACCTTTAAGCCAGAAAATATTGGCTGCTGGTCGTGGAGAAATTGAATCTGACAAAAAACGTGATAATCCAGGCGATCGCAAGGTAGTTTTCCGCTTTCAGTTTCGCAGTGATGAGTTAAAAAAAGATATTGTAAAAACCTCTCTCTAAAGGAGCTACAACTTTGAATTCTCAGTTTTCTATTCTTTCCCTACCTGAAACTCCTAAGTATAGTCCTAATCAACTTATTCAGCTTGCAAGTAACTTACCAGATACAACAATATCAATACCAAGCATTGATAAAATATTGGAAGCTATTGAACAGGATAAAGCTGATCAAGTAAGTAAGTTGGACTGGGTTTATTGCATTCATGCTAAAGCACAGTGGGATCAGCAAAATATTGACCGATCTAGGAAAACATCAGCAGCCATTTGGAAGGTAGCAATTTATAACTCATGGTTGCAACATCAGCTATTGTGGCGTATAGCTCTTTATTATGGCGATCGGCAAGAACAGGTGTTAACACAGTCTTTAGCTGAATCTTTTGATATTTTTGCTAATTCTGACTTAGTTAGTCACCTACTACCAGTTCAAATTATTCGGGCGTTTCGCAGTACACAAGCAGGTATAGAATTAGCAAAAATTACTTGCGAACAGCGTATTAATCGAACTGAATTGCTAAACACAATCAAAGAAAATTTACCTATTTGGATTCCATTATTTAGCAAATTTATAGAAGACATAACGCCATATTTTACTACAATTCGCTCTCCAAGTCAGCAGCAAGTAAGATGGTTGCTAAGTTGTTTGGATGAAATGTCAGATAGTCAGCAAATAAAAGCTGTTAATCGTTTGCTAACTAATGTTTCCAATGATATAGCAAGCAATCATTCTTTACTGGTTGATTGGTTGCGAAATAACTATAGAAATGGTGAAAATTGGTATAAACTTTCAGATCCAGCAAGACAAAGACTTAGAGAGTGGATTGGAGGTATCAATTATGGTGATTTCCAAAAGTTAGTAAATCTCATATTGAACAAGCTGGATTTAGAAAACTTCGAGTCAAATCGGCTATGTAGTCGCAGGGATTTTTGGGCTAATTACAGTAACCGCTTTGAACGGCTTCGCATCTTGTTACCCAAGACATCACAAATTGCCATAGGGTATCAAATCCAAGATGATGTTGATCTACTAGAGGATGATGGTAGTGATCCAACAGAGGTTTGTATATTCGATTTTGGTGAGTGGTTTTTAGTCGAGTTCTTTCGTGGAAGAGGTGGTGAGACGCGCCTGTTTCCTAAAAATTCCAGGAATCAGCAAATTCTTTTCGGTGAATCCACACTTTCAATCAAACGCATTCGCTGTCTGGGTGGCGATAGACATGATCATGTTTATCTTTGGCAGGAATTTTCCCCTACTTGGCTTAAAAATCATGGAATTTTGCCTAATCCAAATACCCAGCCTTCCAGAAACCCCATAGCAGAAAAATTACGAAAGCGAGAACACAGGCTTGAGCCGTGGCAAAGAGAGATTGAACGTCTAGAAAGAGAAGCTAAAGCTTACTGTAACAAGATTTGTTTTCTAATAGACTAAAAATTATTACCGTGAATCATCATCTAAAAATAGCGCCTCTAAATCGAAAATAGCGCCTCTAAATCGCGGTAGCCACTTACTATTCGCACAACTTCAATCCCCTCTGCAATTGGGCGGTAAAATATCAAATAATCATCAACTGGAAAGCTTCGCAACGCAGTTAGAAGTTCATCCCGTCTACGTCCCATGCTGGGAAATTGTGCCAAAGTATCCAACTTTTGATTAATGAGTGTGAGCAACCTATCTGCGGAATCTGGATTTCCAGCAAACAAATAATCGTTAATTTCTTGTAAGTCTTGGGTAGCTTGAGGCGATAGAAAATATAAACTCATTATTGCCCCTGAGTCCTTCTCAAAGCTTGGTTCTTTTGACGCAGTTGCTCGATTACTTCTCTACCGTCGAGTCGTTCTCCGCGATCGAGTTGCTCAACCCCGATCGCAATTTCTCTTTGCAGTTCCTCAAACCGACCCTTGTAAATACGTTCCCGTTCTTCTAACAGCCTAATACCAGCAAGAATCACTTCCTCATTTGAGGTGTACTTCCCGCTTGCAACTTGACCTTGAATGAACTGCTCAAGCTCGGTTGTTAAGGAAATATTCATAAGTTAATACCATATTTTTGTTCTCATCTTCTAATTCTAGATGCGAACTGACAGCAGTCCATTGCGATCGCACTAAGCTAGATGTTAAAACTTTGGGTGTATTGACTTATACGCAAATTACCCCACTTGTAGGGCGATCGCACACATTCAACCCTCTTCAAAATGCACCACAAGCACGTTAAGCTGAATTAGAGTGGCAATTTATTGCGATTTTTAATATATAAATCTCTGTTCTTGTCAAATTTTAATTTTTTCTGTTTGAGAAACCCGGAATGCTAGACCGAATTTTTGATTACCTCGACTTTCATTTCAGCCTTGAAGCCCTTATAGTTCTGCTGATCCTGGTGCTTTTAGAGGCGCTGTTATCTGCCGACAATGCGATCGCCTTGGCTGCGATCGCTAGGGGGTTGGAAGACGAAGAACTTGAGCGTAAAGCACTCAACTTTGGTTTAGTTGCTGCCTATGTGCTGCGAATCAGCCTCATTCTCACTGCCACTTGGGTGCAACAATTCTGGCAATTTGAATTATTGGGCGCTGCTTATCTACTGTGGTTGGTATTCCAACACTTTACCTCGGAAGAAACTAAAGACGATCACCATCACGGGCCGCGGTTTAATTCATTGTTGCAAGCGATACCAGTGATTGCATTTACAGATTTGGCATTTTCTTTGGATAGCGTGACAACTGCGATCGCAGTTTCTCAAGAAAAATGGCTAGTGCTGACGGGTGCAACAATTGGTATTATTACGCTGCGATTCATGGCGGGATTGTTTATCCGTTGGTTAGACGAATATGAAAACCTAGAAGACGCAGGCTATATAACTGTAGCTTTCGTGGGCTTGCGTCTGTTGTTGAAAGTGGTGAACGATAATTTAGTTCCACCAGAATGGATCATGATTACTGCCATCTTCCTGATTTTAGGGTGGGGCTTTTCCAAGCGTGTTGGCACTGAATTGGCTCAAGTAGAACCGGAGAAGAGTGAAGTCTCGAAGTAAGTGAGGGGGATGAAGGGGATGAGAGACAGGGGAAAAGGTTAAAGGGGAAAGGGTAAAGGGATAAATTTAACCTTTCCTCTTACCCCTTTCCCTTTCCCCATTCCCTACTCCCTAATCTCTTACTCGTGCAACCAAGGGGTTATGTGTGGTTGCCAATTGACTAATTCTTCATCCTTAAACCATAGGGCTATTTCCCGTTGCGCGGTTTCTTGAGCATCAGAACCGTGGATCAAGTTGCGACCAATATTCAGGCCAAAATCGCCCCGAATCGTTCCCGGCTCTGCTGTTAAGGGGTTTGTTGCACCAATAATCTTTCTGGCAGATGCAACAACGCCATCACCTTCCCATACCATCGCCACGATTGGGCTAGAAGTGATAAATTCCACTAAACCGCCAAAAAAGGGACGTTCCCGGTGAACATCATAATGTTGTTCAGCCAATTCTCGACTGACTTTCAGGAACTTTAAACCAACTAGGGTAAAACCTTTGGTTTCAAAGCGACGGATAATTTCCCCCACTAATCCCCGTTGTACTCCATCTGGCTTAATTGCTAAGAATGTACGTTCCAAAGCTATCTCCAAAAAATTAATGAATTTTTTATTTTGTCCTTTGTCATTTGTCATCCTCTGTCTTGAGTCTCAGGGTTTTGTACTAATGACCAATGACCAATGACTAATGACACATGACTCTTGACCAATCAGAGTTTATCTCAGAAATTATCATTGGGTGCATATACGTTCCCAAATGAATGCGTTAAATTGTTAATTCGTGGGTGAAAAACAGAGGTTAGGAAGAAATGGGTGCTGATTCAACTGCTACATCTGACGAGGTGGTACAAGTACCGTCCAATGGACACAAAGAAGTGAAAAATCATAAGCAAAAAAAACTGTTACCACCTAGTCCTACCGCAGGAGATTTACCTCGCTCCTGGAAAATTGAGGATAGTGAAGCCTTGTACCGCATTGAGGGTTGGGGACAACCTTATTTTTCCATTAGCGCTGCTGGTCACGTTACCGTGTCACCAAAGGGCGATCGCGGCGGATCTCTTGACTTGTTTGAATTGGTCAACGCCATGAAGCAGCGCAACTTGGGGCTTCCCATGTTGATTCGCTTTTCCGACATTTTAGAAGACCGGATTGAGCGCTTGAATGCTTGTTTTGCCAAAGCGATCGCCCGCTACAATTACCCTGGTGTCTACCGTGGCGTGTTTCCTGTCAAGTGCAATCAAGAGCGGCATTTGATTGAAGATTTAGTCAAGTTTGGCAAACCCCATCAATTTGGTTTAGAAGCTGGTTCCAAGCCAGAATTAATGATTGCTCTGGCTGTCCTGGATACACCAGGAGCATTATTAGTTTGCAACGGCTATAAAGACCGGGAATATATTGAAACGGCAATGTTAGCCCAAAGACTAGGGCAAACACCAATCATCGTCATAGAACAGATTGAAGAGGTTGATTTGGTGATTGATGCCAATCGCCAGTTAGGTATTAAGCCAATATTAGGTGTTCGTGCTAAACTCAGTACCCAAGGCATGGGGCGTTGGGGAACCTCTAGTGGCGATCGCGCTAAATTTGGTTTGACAATGCCTGAGGTAATCGAGGCTGTTGACAAGTTACGCGAAGCTAACCTGCTCGATTCTTTGCAGTTGATGCACTTCCACATTGGCTCACAAATTTCTGCCATCAATGTAATTAAAGATGCTATCCAAGAAGCCAGCCGCATTTATGTGGAATTGGCAATGCTGGGAGCAGATATGAAATATCTTGATGTTGGTGGCGGCTTGGGCGTAGATTACGATGGCTCCCAAACCAACTTCTATGCATCGAAAAATTACAACATGCAGAACTATGCTAACGACATCGTGGCAGAGTTAAAAGATACTTGTGCAGAGCGACAAATTCCCGTACCAACACTGATTAGTGAAAGTGGACGAGCGATCGCTTCCCATCAATCGGTGCTGATTTTTGATGTTCTCAGTACTAGCGATGTCCCCCTAGATTCACCAGAACCTCCACAAGAGGGAGAATCCCCGATTATCAATTATCTTTGGGAAACTTACCAATCCATCAACAAAGAAAACTATCAGGAGTTCTACCACGATGCGGCACAATTCAAAGAAGAAGCTATCAGTCGCTTCAACTTAGGAATTTTACGCCTCCGAGAACGAGCCAAAGCCGAACGCCTCTACTGGGCTTGTTGTCAGAAAATTCTAGACATAACTAGGCAGCAAGAATACGTACCTGATGAACTGGAAGACCTAGAAAAAATCATGGCTTCCATCTACTACGTCAATATGTCAGTGTTTCAATCAGCACCAGATTGCTGGGCGATCGATCAGCTATTCCCAATCATGCCAATCCACAGGTTGGATGAAGAACCAATCCGCCGAGGAATTTTAGCAGACCTCACCTGCGACAGTGATGGCAAAATCGACCGCTTTATTGACCTGCGCGATGTCAAATCGGTTTTAGAACTACACAGCTACAAGCCTGGAGAACCCTATTATTTGGGAATGTTCTTGAATGGAGCTTACCAGGAAATCATGGGCAATTTGCACAACCTATTTGGCGACACCAACGCCGTTCACATCCAATTAACGCCCAAAGGCTACCAGATTGAACACGTTGTCAAAGGTGACACCATGAGTGAGGTGGTGAGCTACGTCCAGTATGACTCCGAAGATATGGTGGAAAACATTCGCCAGCGTTGCGAGAAAGCATTAGAAGAGAAGCGCATTACCCTAGCGGAATCTCAGCGATTGCTGCAAACCTACGAGCAGAGTCTCAGAAGATATACGTATCTAAATAGTTAGGATTGGGAATTGGGCAGTGGGTATGGGGAAAGGGAAAGGGGTAAGGGGAAAGGTTAAATTTATTCCTTTAGCCTTTCCCCTTTCCCCTTTAACCTTTTCCCCTTCCCCTTTAACCTTTTCCCCTGTCCCTCATCCCCCCATTCCCCATTCCCTAAATTACGTTTGTCCCCAACAATTCCTCTATCGCTTGTAGTTCAAGAGGAGTATGTGATGGTGGAGTCTGACGAGCATCAGTAATCAGCCAGTCTAAAGCAGCCGCTTGAACATCTATTGCAGCGCCAGTTTTATCTACGCAATAACGTCCAAACACCAGCTTATCGACTAAACGCACTCCTGGACCCAGGCGCGACCATTCAAAAATGACGCTGTTTTCCACTGTTGCGCCACTACATATCCAACAATTAGGGCCAATCATCGCTGGACCGACAATTTTAGCTCCGTCCTCTATTCTCGTCATTCCGCCAATGTAAACTGGGCCTGTGATATCCACTTTGTCCCAATTCACGGCAACATTTAAGCCCGTGTAGATGCCAGGGGCAACTTCATGACCGGGGATTTGCACATTCTTAATTTCACCCAGCAGTACACCACGAATTGCCCGCCAATAATCTGGAACTTTCCCAATATCTACCCATTCAAAATCCATAGGGATGGCGTAGAAGGGGGCTTCGATTTCCACCAATTTAGGGAATAATTGGCCACCAATGTCATATTCGACACCAGAGGGTATATAATTAAAAACCTCTGGTTCAAAAATGTAAATACCTGTGTTGATATTGGTGCTAAGGGCTTCTTCAGTTGAAGGTTTTTCTTGGAAAGCTTTAACACGCCCCTCTTCGTCTGTTACCACCACACCGTAGCTAGAAACTTCTTCTTTGGGGACAGATTTCGTAATAATAGTAGCGATCGAGCCTTTAGCTCTATGCCATTTAACTGCCGCAGTTAAATCCAAATCAATTAAAGCATCACCGCACAACACCACAAAGGTATCATCAAAAAACGGTGAGAAGTCTTGGATGCGCCGCATCCCTCCAGCTGAACCTATTGCTTCACCTTCTAGTTTACCGTCGTCATCAATTTTCCCTTCAAAGGAATAGGCAATCTGCACCCCAAACCGCTGACCGTCACGAAAATAGTTTTCTATTTCCTCAGCCAAATGACTAACGTTGACCATAATTTGGTCAAATCCATGTTGGCGTAACAGTTCCAGCAAGAACTCCATCACTGGCTTTTGCAGGATGGGAATCATTGGTTTAGGAATTGTATAGGTAATCGGACGTACGCGAGTACCCTTGCCAGCCGCGAGAATCATCGCTTTCATAAAAATTTATTCCTCAACCACAAGCCAGTTTACTTTCATCGAGTGATACTTAATCATCAGTTTTTATTTCTGCTCTAAGTCATCCCCCAGAATAGGGATAACAGGAATTTAGTGGTTATTACAACCATATGTATACTTAGATGACAAGCGATCGCTTATCTTTTCAATTTACTCGGATTTTGGAACTGAATCAAAAATCTGTAAATTATCTGTAAGGCTACTGTTGGCTTTTTTAGTTCATCGACTGCTCAAAAGGATTACCGGTCTTAGGTGAATCTGTAAGTAGCCGAACTTTAATCTCATGGTAAAACTCCTCTTGAAATAGCTCTACTTTTGATTGAGCCGAGAGTAACAGTAGCGCCCAGAAAACGCTAACTAAATGACTGTCTTTAGAATCATGTCCAGACCCATTTTGGTTGAAAAGCTTTGTCTGAGTCCACAACTCTACAAGTTGTTCTAGATTCAACCAATTTTGTTCTAAATTTAGCTCCCTTGCCGACACATGCAAAACCTGCTCTAGTTCTCCAGCTACTTCCGTCAGATTTTCCTGGTGAGCTAACTCCAGTGCCTCCCGCATCCTTTGGACGCTTGGCAGACGTCTGGGACGGATAGGTTTGCTGACTTTTTCTACCAGTTTTAGCTGGTTCGCCATAATCTGCAATTGCTTGATTAACTCTTGCAAAGTCACCCGGCGCTTTGGTGGCGGCATCGCCGATGGACGACGACGCAATTGCCGTTCTAATGGTAGACGATGACCGTGATGTGATATTCCGTCTTCATCTTCAAATAGGGAATCATCTACTACACCATCCTGGATATCTCCTACTGTTGACAATTGCATCAAGGTATTGGCTTTGAATAATACCAGCATTGATGCTGACAAAAAAGCCTGTCCAGATTGAGACAAGTCCGCTTCATACCCTCTTCCTATTGACTCCGGTGCCATCAGTTCTAAGTAACGGTCAATCACCTCAATCACTTGGACATCCCAAGGGTCAATTTCTCCCTGTTCAGCTTGGTAAATCAGCAGTGTGATTGTTTCTAATAGCTCGGAAGCTTCCATTAACGGGTTCTAAGTTAATTAATAACAGTAATTGCCTGTTGGCAGTATTCCCTGAAATTTGTAATCAATCACCATTGTGAATTGTGAGATCGGATTGTGCAACTTTGAGCATTGGGCATTGGGCATTGGGCATTCATTGGGGAAAGGGAAAGGGGTAAGGGGAAAGGTTAAATTTATCCCTTTACCCTTTAACCTTTTCCCCTGTCCCTCATTTCCCCTGCTTCCCCTGCCTCCCCTGCCCTCTTAATCAGGGGGCGGGTCATGAGCAATAGTAACAGTTGAAACAAAGTCACTTGGCTTGCCGTTCTTGATCGCATCGAAAGTGCCTTTAATAGTACCAGCAATGGGAACAGCAACAAGCGTCCCCAACAACCCAGCAATCTCAAACCCCATCAAAATAGCTACAAAAATCCAGATGGGATTCAGCCCAATAAAATTGCCGAGTAACCTGGGAGCTAACAAGTTATCTTTAACCTGCTGCATGAGAATTGCCGCTATGGCAACTTGAACTGCTAACCACCAATTTTGCAGCAGTACTAAAATCGTCACTAAACCAATGCCAAGAGAGGCCCCGATAAAGGGAATAAGTTCCGAGATCCCGATTAGTATGGCAAACAATAGGGCAAAGGGCACTTTCATCACCAAGAAAATTGGCGTCAGGGCTAGCACCATGAACAGTCCTAGCAATAACTGGCTGAGGAAGAAGTTTTGAAAATTTAGGCGCAAGGATGAGGTGAGGGGATCTCCAATATTAGAAGGCAAAAGATTGACCAGTCCATACCAGACGCGATCGCCATATAAAAGCATATAAAATGCAAGCACGATGACTAACACTACGTCAAGTAATCCTGATAGCAGTGTTCCAGCAAATCCCACTGCACCAGAAGCTAGCTGTTGTACTAGATTCTGAATATTTGCATTGATTTGACTGCTCACAACTCTCAGATCAATTGGCAAACGTCGTTTTTTTGCCAGCATCTCATACTGCTCTAAGTTTGCTTGACTGGCACCTAACCAATCAGGGATATTATTTAACAGTTGGATTGTTTGGTCAATAATCAACGGCACTAGGGTGATGCCCAGAATCCCAAACAAAGTTAATGTTGCAAGTAAAACTATGATCACCGCTTGAGTGCGCGTGATCCGGGCACGTTCAAATAACTTAACTGGGTAATTTAGTAGAAAAGCCAGAATAGCCGCAATGCTCAAGACGGTAATGGGATGCTGGAAATAGCGAAAAAGCAAGGAAATTAGCCAGACATTGAGAGCGATAATCGGGCCGCTCAGACCATAAATTAATAAGCGTTGAAGGGAGGCCGAACGGCGCATCTTATGCAACCTATTTTAGATATTCTTTGAGAGAATTTATAAAATTCTTGATGGCGCTGATCATCATCATAGATATTTTTAACAAAGATATGTATAGGCGTATCTGTTACTAAGGAAGTAAATAAAAATGGACAAAACCGTAGCCGACCTTCGCAAAGACTATACCTTAGAAGGTTTGAGCGAGCTTGAAGTTGACCTCAATCCGTTTATCCAATTTAAAAAATGGTTCGATCAGGCACTAGTAGCGCAACTGCCTGAACCCAATGCCATGACCATTGCCACTGCCACACCAGATGGTAAGCCCTCAGCCAGAATGGTATTACTCAAAGATTTTGATGAACGGGGCTTTGCTTTCTTTACTAACTACAACAGTCACAAAGGGCAAGAACTAGCAGAAAATCCCCAGGCGGCTTTAGTCTTCTGGTGGGCAGAACTGGAACGTCAAGTGCGAATTTCGGGATATGTAGAGAAAGTTTCCGAAACTGAGTCTGACCAGTATTTTCATAGTCGCCCTCCTAACAGTCGCCTGGGTGCATGGATATCTAATCAAAGTGAGGTGATAGAAAGCCGAGAAGTTCTTGAGCGACGTTTGCAGGAGTTTGAAAGCAAATATGAAAATCAGGAGATTCCCCGACCACCTCATTGGGGAGGCTTACGAGTGATCCCCATAGAAATTGAGTTTTGGCAAGGTCGCCCCAGCCGTTTGCACGATCGCTTACTTTATAGCCGTTTAGATGATGGCACTTGGAAAATTGAGCGGTTGTCTCCTTGAGGGGATGAGGGAGTGGGGAGTGGGGAGTGGGGAGTGGGGTAAAGGGTAAAGGGTAAAGGGTAAAGGGATAAATTTAACCTTTCCCCTTACCCCTTTCCCTT
>NZ_JAYGHD010000318.1:0-35152 GCF_034932245.1 Nostoc sp. UHCC 0251 | reverse complement strand
CCTGCTCCCCTGCACAAGCGCAGGCTTTGAGGGGTGTGGTGAGAAATCCGGGTTTAACTATGCAACTTTGTTTTCCTTCTTGTTCTTCAGGAGAATGATCTGATGAAATTAATCAAAAAGCTTGGTATTGCTACCGCTAGTACTGTGATAGGTATCACTAGTATCTGTATAAGTTCTGCGGCACAAGCTGTACAGATATTTGATTTTCAGTACTCTTTTCCCAGTTATGAAGCAAATGGTACAGGAATTTCTGCTAACGGTATCTTTATCACCACCGATTTAGATCCCATAAAAAATAATTACACAATTACAGAAATAACTGGGACAAGAACAGTCCAAGGAATTACGGAGACAATCATCGGGCTGCTCTCACCAAGTACATACGGAATCAATGATAATTTATTAAATGCAAGTACGTCGCTGTTAACCCAGAACGGTTTTTCTTACCTAGTTTCTGGAAGTGGGGAAGACGGAAATGGAAACGTCAACGTATTCTACAGTAGTTTCAATAAAGGTTATTCAGAACTTTCAAGCGATGTAGGTTATGGCAGCTTTAGTGTCATACCACGTCCTGTTCCCGAACCCTATACACTAGGTGGCTTATTGGTTGCTCTTGGTTTTGGCTGCTGGAAAAAGCGAAAGCAAGAAGTAGCTTACCAGAAGAAGCCCCATAGAGACCTTTATCTGTAAAGCTCATGGCGCATCTCCGATCTAGATTGCGTTCAAACATGAATGTTATTCTACTTTTACTTAAAGTAATACCAAGTCGTGTTCTTGACGTATGCTTAGACGACTTGGTATTAGCATAAAATATCAACTGTAGCTCAAATTAAAAACTTCCAGGATTGTCATCAAGTGCTAGTAAGAAATTAATCAGGTCTGTTTGCTGCTTGGAATTAAACCCAGCCTGTCTATCTACGTAGAAATAATGCCCTGTGCCATCAAGGTTACTACGCACTAAAGCAGGGTTAGCTTTGTTGGCTTTTACAACTTTTGCCCGGAGATCACGATCAACCAAGGCACGCAAGCTGTTAGCTGGATCGGCAGGTATACCAAGGCTTAGAGTGCCAGAAAGCCCTAAGCCAGTCTTGTTAACAACCGTAATCCCATTTCCATTTGAGTCAACTTTCAGGCTTCCTGCCCGTATTGCTACACCACCATCATGTAAATATGGTGCGCTTAAATAAAGACCACGTAAGGAAGTAGTTTTGTAACCACCTTTTGGCAAAATACCTTTGGGTAGAGTCGTGGGACTATCGGAGATACCCTGCGTTGGTAAATCTAGGATTTCAGCCTTAGCAGGTATGGGAACGGGAGTGTTGAAAGTGTATAGCTTGGGTGGTACTAACAAATTACTCAGCCCTAAGCGAGACTGGGCACGAGCGGGGTTAGTACGTATTTTATCAATTGGATGAATTTTGTTGTCAGTGAAGAATGGTGGAATATGGCAAGTTGCACAATTTGCTTTCTCAAATACTTTTGCGCCACGTTTAACAGAATTGCTGTTCAAGGCTTGCCAGTTTTCCGAAGTCTGATTGGCAGGTGGTACTAAGCTATTTTGAAAAGCAGACATGGCGTTGTCAGCAAATAAGAAAGTGCCGCTAGCAATATCACCTACCTTGCCAGTATTTGGGCTAAAAACCAAACCGTTGTAAGTAAACAAACTGGGACGCAGGTTTGGGTAAGTTCCTGTACCAGGAGCAGGGATTTGATCTTCTAATTCTGCTTGTGTAGAATTCGGTGCGATTTTCCGCAGCCATTCAGAGGGTTTTACGATCACTCCTTCCGGTAAACGTAGGCTGGGAATGGCAGCATTTTGCAGAAAAGTACCAATATAAACTTCTGGGTCAACACCAAGGGTTTCTGAACTAAGTTGAGCAGCTGCCGATAGATTGTTTTCTGAAGAATGAACACCGTTGCTGACAGCGCTGAGTCCCGCAAACGGCCCCACAGCAAACTGTCCATCAAAGAAATAAGGATGGTTCTTAAATGTGAACATACTGGGAATTTGAGTCGTGTTGTTGATACTATCTGATGAACTCTCAAAATTACCAAAAGGCACATCTAATACTGCATCGTCGAAAGCTTTTTCAAACTTTTCAGGATCAGGTAATTCTACTTTATTACCTTTACTATCCAGAATAATTTTTCCATTGCCTTTGTATTGTGGATCTAGTGGATTAAACTTTAACCGCGAAAACCCTGCGGCTGAATTTGGTGCTAAAGCAACCAGCAAGGGCGTGGCAATTTCGCCATTAGGTACTCCCAAAAGACGTTCACCCTTATTTGAAAGGGAAACATGGCACGCAGCACAGCTAACATCAATCTTAGTTGTGATTCCCAGCCCAATGGGAAAAGTTCCTCCCTTTTCCATTTTTAAGCCTGTATTAATGACAGTTCCTTTGGGAAAAGTTCGACTCCCTAATGCTATATTTTTCTCAAGAATAATTTGTAAGTTCGTTGTCGGCTGGCCTTGCAATTTAACTATTGCTGTCTGTAATTCTGGCAAAATTTTAGCAATGCCAAGTCCAAAACCAAATACTCCTTGCAAACCAAGTGTGTCACCAATCTTGCGGTTGAAGAATATATCTTCACCTTGGGCGATTAATTCCTTAGTAATTTTAACTGCCCCTACCCGTTGATAAGAAATGGGGTTATTAGGATTGAGTCCCTTATTTGCAACTAGTTGTGATGCTTCTTGAGGACTCAGCAGTTTGCCGAAATAGTCGTAATAGCCTAGCGGTTGAGTAGGAGCAGGTTGCAAAAGGTTAATCTTAGCGAAAGCCGTCTGGCTTGTCATCAACCAATTTGATAACAAGATGCCAAAAACACTAATGATAAAAACGCAGATTAATAAGAAAAGCTTGCTTTTTGAAGCATAAAATACCCTAGATACATTAGTCTTAGGGTTGTTTTTTTTGTTCATAGTGAGGTACTCACTAAAAGCTATAACGTAGATATATCACAGTTCTACGTAAATATATGTAATAATTATGTTTAAGTTTATTATCAATTTGATGGCTGGATTAGTTGTTTATATTTTATATATCGACATAAAGCCATGATTCGACATTGAACCGAAAGGCTTGCCTTCCCTACCTCCAGCCATTTTTTTTATTTGTTGAACTCAGGCTAAATTAATGAATTCTCTCTCTAAGTAATTGTTCTTCCAAGGCAGCAATGCGATTGTATGCTGCTGTTAATTGCGCTGTCAGTCGTTGTATTTGAATTTCTGGTGTTATGTTTTCTCCACCTTGACGATGCATGTCTAGATAAATGCCATCTATCAAGACATCTTTGTGTTCCATTTCTGGATTTGAATTGTTACGTCCCTTGAACTGGTAGCCTCCAGCCGCGCCATTTTCCTGAGAATTATGCTTTGCTTGTGTATTCGCTAAAGAACACTCTGAGAAAGCTTGAGCTACTTTACCATCAAGCTGCTCAATCACTTGGCAGAGCGCATCCAGTTTTTCGCTTAAAGTCAGGATTTGCTTCTGTAATGGCTCCATTTAATACCCTCATCCGTACATTTTCTTTATGTTATTCAATTTACTCTCAATGTTAACTATACTTAGGGATTATTTAAGTATTGATAATTTTTGGTGCAAATTTGACATTTAAATCATTACTTCTAAATATAAGTAAAGTTTGACTATAAGTACTAATGAGTAAATTTATGGAGAAAAATTAATCTTTAGGTAGTTATTCGCCGAAAAACTCGCCAATTTGAGTCAAATGTTCAAAATTATCAGTATTGGCAAGAAAAATATCGATATTTTTCTAACTCTAATTTTTTATCTAGTCAGCCTCTGGTAAATCTTTGCTTAATATTAGGTATAATCAAAAATCTCAAATCCAAAATCAATGGATCGACGGTCTTTTTTGCTAGGTACAAGTACATTGGCACTTTCACAACTGCTTTTTGGCTGTGGTGGAAACAACCAGACGCAACTAAAAGTAAAGTTATTAAAAGGTTCTATACCTGGTCAGGTGGTTAATCAGTTCCACAAAGGTTTGCAGCAACAGGTGCAGTTAAAGTTTGCTCCAGTTGAGCAGATACAAGATTTATTTCAGCAATTACAAAGTTGGCAGCAGAAACCCAAAGCTACTGATGAGCAGGGATGGAGTCGCTTTATACCCTTTAGGCAAGGTCAAAAAACAGCTGATGCAGAGCTAGTGACATTGGGAGATTACTGGCTAAAAGCAGCTATTGAGCAAAAACTGATTCAACCACTCCAAGAGGTACAGGGAAACCAATTAAAGCAGTGGTCTGTTTTAGATGAAAGGTGGAAACAATTGGTAACGCGTAATGACCAAGGTAACTTGGATACTCAAGGGAAGGTGTGGGGTGCGCCTTATCGCTGGGGTAGTACAGTGATTGTTTATAACCGTGACAAGTTGCGAAGATTGGGATGGACACCTAAGGATTGGAGTGATTTGTGGCGAGATGGATTGCAGCAGCGCATTTCCTTACTTAATCAACCACGAGAAGTTATTGGTCTGGTCTTAAAAAAACTAGGAAAATCTTACAATACAGAGAATCTTGACCAAGTACTAGATTTGGAAAAGGAATTACAGACATTAAACCAACAGGTGAAGTTATACAGTTCCAATAACTATCTGGAACCTCTAATTATCGGAGACACTTGGCTGGCGGTTGGTTGGTCAAGCGATGTACTGCCAGTTTTGGGGCGTTATCCGCAACTTGGTGCAGTTATCCCCGAGTCAGGAACAGCAATCTGGGCAGACTTGTGGGTACGTCCCGTAGGTATTACTAAGAGTAGTTTATCAGATCAATGGATTGATTTTTGTTGGCAACCAAGCACAGCTAAACAAATTTCGGTGTTGACCAAAAGTAATTCGCCAATTTCTGCAAATATTGTCGCTTCTGATATCCAAGAAGCGTTACGGAACGTGTTGCAGAGCGATCGCAAAGTTTTTGAGAAAAGCGAATTTTTGCTTCCCTTACCCCCATCAGCAATCAAACAATACGAGTCTTTATTCGCCAAAATTAAGGTTTAATTGGGCATTGGGCATTGGGCATTGGGTATTGGGCATTGGGTATGGTTGGTTATTCCCCTTGTCCCCTTGTCTCTCCATTCCCCATTCCCCATCTCCCCACTCCCCACTCCCTTTTCTACAAAGAACGTTGTAACCCTATCTTGTTCTTAACATTCGTTTGGATACTGCATAAAGCTGGACTTGTACTGAAGTTGCAAGTGTAGGTTGCCAAGGGTTCTTTTTGATAATTAAATACCCGGACATTGTAACCAAAGTTCCGTGCAGCGCTACCCAAGCGATTTACGAAGTCGTAGCGCTCTACGTACTCTAGTAAGCTCCAAAGTTGCTGATTTACGATCAAGTCTACTCGTGCAGGTTCTTTGTTAGAAGCTGGATATGCTATCCAATTATCCAATAGCTTTCTCTCAGAGTTTTGTTGTGCCCACCATAAACTGGGAACGGTTAATCCTGCTGGGTTTATGGTGTTAGCTGTGATCACATAGTTTTTTGGCTTGATCAATAAGTCTAGTTCCAAAGGCGCACTAGAAGGCGGCGGTATTGGGGGAGTTTGCGCTAACGAGGACGGGGCTAGTAAAGTGGTGAGGCTAATGGTTA
Organism: Nostoc sp. UHCC 0251; assembly: GCF_034932245.1. Lineage (NCBI taxonomy): Bacteria > Bacillati > Cyanobacteriota > Cyanophyceae > Nostocales > Nostocaceae > Nostoc > Nostoc sp. UHCC 0251. The sequence goes on along the minus strand of NZ_JAYGHD010000318.1, from coordinate 29,536 downwards.
GTAATAATGAAAATGATCTCTGGCGTTGGCGCAGCCCGCCGCAGGCATCGCACAATTCAGGTATATGCATAGCTGATACTAATTCGTAATTCGTAATTCGTAATTAAGGCAATAGTAAAAATTCGCATATTTTAAAGTTTAATAGCAACGATGCGAATTCTTCGATAGTCTGCTATCCAAGTTCCTTGTTGATACAGTGTTGGCTTGAGATATTCCTCCACGACGCGAATTACTTGTATTTGTTGCTCACCAGAAAGTCCTGCTAAAAAAGCACTGGCGAACATCTGAATCCAGTTTGCCATACCTGCTTCTCCATCTGCTAAAGGAGTTGGACGAGCAAAAAGCATGGCATAAATGACATCAAAGCCTTGCTGTTCTAATAGGGTAGCGTACTCGCCAATACTAGGGAAATACCAGGGATTTAGGGCTTGTGTGGGGATATTAATTGCTTTTAAGGCGCTTTCTAAAGCTGTGGCGATCGCTTGCACATTTCCCTTACCCCCAAATTCTGCCACAAAACGGCCTCCGGGTTTTAAGGATTGATGGATGGAAGCGATCGCACTATCTGCTTCTTTCACCCAATGCAATACAGCGTTGGAAAACACAGCATCCAATGGCTTATCTACTTGAAAGTTCCTAGCATCAGCAACATCAAAGCGGATATGGGGATAGTTTTCTCTTGCCTTCTCAATCATCTCAGATGCAAAATCAACTCCCATTACTTCAGCACCAGCTTGGGCAATTTTTTCTGTGAGTTGTCCAGTACCACAGCCAATATCTAAAATGGATTCTCCTGGCTGAGGGTTGAGTAATTTTAGTAAGTCTTCGCCATATTGCCAGACAAAGGCGTGTTTATCTTGGTAAAGGGAAGTATCCCAATTATTGCTTGTTGAAATATTATTCATAAGATTTTATGGTGTGTAGAGATGTTGTATTGCAACATCTCTACATTAAATTACAGCGATCGCTGGTTTACTTTCTACCAGTCAAGTTATCCAAGAAATCCATTTTCACTGCAAAGTTGATAATATCTTGCCCTGTGATAGAGTTTTTAGCCTCACCATTATTCAAGGCCACAATATACGGCAGACCATCAATTACATCGATAATTGGGCCTCCAGAAGAACCGCTTGCGGTGGCACAATCATGATAAAAAAGGTTTGACTCCTCACCAACAATGCTACAACCATTTTCATAACCAGCTGTCCAGCCTTTGCCGGCAGTCAAGGATTCATAGCCTTCTTTGCTGGGGTCTGGGTAATCACTAGAGTAACCAACAAAGAACAGTTTTCCTTGCTTCTGCTTAATTAAAGTGGAAGCAGGCACAGATTGCCATCCTAAATAACCATATTTACGACCCAATGGCTGATTAATTCTGATCAATGCCCAATCATTGCTTTGATTTTGGACGTTATCAAAACCGCCATTCTTGAAGTCTGTACCATAAAGTACGTTTTTCGCAATATTTTGTACTGTAGCAATATCTTTAGAACTTTGGGACTTGCCATTAATAGCATTGGGTATAAACCGAAGTTCTTTACTGAGTTGATGAGTCTCAGGGTCAATTACACAGTGAGCGTTTGTCAAAACTATATCACTAGCAACCAGTGTGCCTGTACAATAATAGCTTTTGGCATCGGCTGCTGTGCCTTGCACTCGTCCGATAGTTGACCAAGGATAATTTCTACTCAACATGGGGATACGGTTATCTATACCTGTGGGGATACCGCGATCGCCATCATAAGGTTTTTCCGACTGTTCGAGATCGGCCGGTTTGAAGGGTTTACCATCCCCTACCAAATTCAGCTGTTCTGTATTTGGCAATATCGGTGATTCTGTTTGTGCTTGGACTGATATCCAACCACCTAAAGCGGTAAAACCCACAATTCCGGCGATAAAGAAAGCAAGCAGTTGTTTGTAAATAGACGGTTTACGCATTGATTTTACTCCTGAGTTAAAAGTGAAAAGTTGAGATTAGGGATTTCCAAGAAATAGCTAGTACTTGTGGGGTGGGCGAGACGCCATTGGTGTCAACTTAATGTGAAACCCTTGTCAAAACGTGATATTCAGTTCTCTGGCTTCTCATCACGATCCGCGTTACCCCACCCTAACCCTCCCCGATGCATTGAAGACAATACGCTTGGGTTAAGCCTAAAACTCTTTATCAAAGTCAAATTTTTAACGTAGACGCCCACCCTACAAGAAATAATCGGATCTTTTTTATTTGGAAGTCCCCTAAACCTCTCTCCTGGGAGGAGATAGGCTTTAAATTGCGTTTTCTTTCAGTTCTCTCTCCTTTTAGGCTACGGTGTACACACAAGGACTTTAGTTCACAACACAAAAACTTTGGTTCACAACACAAAAACTTTGGTTCACAACACAAGGACTTTGGTTCACAACATAAGGACTTTGGTTCACAACACAAGGACTTTAGTTCACAACACAAGGACTTTAGTTCACAACATAAGGACTTTAGTTCACAACACAAGTCTTTTTTGAGCCTTTGAGGGAATGAAACAGCTTTGCTTTTCAAGAGGGGTTGGGGGGATTAAGTATTCACCGCCACTCACCTTGGAGGGTGAAAGCCGCCCAATAACGGGGATGTTTCCAAGCTGGATTTTGCAAATTTTTCCCTTGCCACATTTGGCGTTGAGCGACATTAAGGGCGGCGGCGGGAGATTTCTTTTGTTCCAATATTTGTTTGTAGAATGCAATCATTAACTCCTTGGTAGATTGATCGTTCACGTTCCACAGAGACACGGTGACTCTAGCTGCACCTGCATACATAAAACCTCTTGTCAAGCCCACTAGCCCTTCACCTTGGACATCATCGCCTAGTCCACTTTCACAGGCACTTAGCACTATCAACTCTGCTGGTAAGTCGAGGTTGAAAATATCGTTGAGTCGCAGGAAGCCTCTGGTTTGGGGTTTACCTTGTTTATCTACGAGAGACAGCACGATACCTGATAAGGCTGGGTTCACAGGGTCGAAAATGCCGTGAGTGGCGAACAGCAGCAGGCGATATTGGCTCAACTCTTTATTAGTTGCAAAGTTGTAGTTAGCATCAAAGTCAAAGGCAGAAAGCTTTTCACCAGGAGAATTCACCAAGCTAAGAATCGCCTCTCCTTCGTCTTTTGTACCTGGGAGTGGGTCTAATTTGTCTTTATTGATGTTTCTCAAAGACGTTTCTAAAGCTGAACGGTCAAGGTTGTTTTCTACAGTTGAAGGTTTATCATTCTTCAACCGTGCATCATCAACAGTAAACACAGGGTTAGCGAGAACAGCTAAGGTTTTGGGTGCGATTTTGCGTCCTTTGAGTTTCTTTCTGTGAGTTGCCAGACTAGATATTGAAGGGAGGTTGACAATTTCATGATTCACAACTAGGGGTTGATATTCTGCACTGGCTGGCGATTTTCTCAGTTCGTTTAAAGCTGCGAATGGTACTTGATGCAAAATCCCATCAGCAACGATGACTAAACGTTTATTTCCTAACTTCCCAGCTACTGGTGCGAGGATAATTTGACTGAGTGCGTCTGCTGCTTCCCCTGTATTTGCAACAGCTTCGGCGTTGTCTGCTGCGGTTGCTCCCTGATTTAGTGGCTGCTTTACAAAACTGTTAAATTTATTTGCTGCTTTCGCTATCTTTTCTTGTCCTGGGAGTTCGTAGCTTTCCAAAGAGTTAGGAGTGACTATCCACAGATAACTGCGTTCTTCACCCAAGGAATATTGCAACATTACGGTATCTTGATCTAGTTGTTGTTGAATTCCTGACAATTCCAGTACGTCTTTTGGGTCAATTAATTCTGCACGTTCTGGGTTAGTCGCCCTGATTTTCTCAGAAATTGATTGCGATTCTTGGATAATATTTGTAATTTCTTGTTTGGTTTTTGCGATCAGTTCGGTGGGTGGTTCCTTTTGACTGAATAAGTCTGATAAAAACTTATCTTTGGCATTCAATTTAAGATTTAAACGGCGTTCTTCTGCTAAGAGTTGCGGCTCAACGTCTTTACCGAGATTGACATTACCTTCTTTTAACAGTTCGACTAATACCCTGGCGCGAGAACGTTCGCTAATGTGCAATGCTAATGCGTCGTATCCTTTTGATGGGTCTTTTTTGTGCAACTGCATCAGCAAGTCAGTGTAGAACTTGTAATAATCTTGCACTGTGGCGAAGTAGGAAGAACGTAAATCATCCCTGTTGACTTTGCTGCGTGTATTCTCAGTGATGTTTATGACAGTTTCTATGTGCGTCTTGGCTTGGTTGAGATTTCCTCTGTCGCGCTCAATAATGGCTATTTTATAAAGTGAATGAGTTTGGTCATATATTTCACCAGTTTTCTGCCTAAGCTTCAGTTCTTGGTTGTAAGCCTCTATCGCCTGCTGCGGCTGCTTCATAGAGGTGTAAATCTTACCTCGGATTCGGTAGGCGTTAGCTTGTGATGATACATCTCCTAGCTGCTGGGATACCAATAAATGTTGTTTGTTTGTATGAAGGGCATTTTGATAATCTCCTGCACCTTCATAGGCGGTGCTTAAAAAAGCAAGGGCAGTCCTTTCACCTTCTTTGATATTCTTTTTCCGAGACAGTTCTAAAGCTTGTTTGGCATTAGCAATAGCTTTAGGATATTCCTTTAATAACTCATAAGCCTTGGCAGTAGAAGAAAGAATATAATTTTTCATCAAGTATCTTTCTCCGACATACTTTAACGCATCCTCAAAATATTTCAATGCTTGATGGCAATCTTCTGCTGTTTTTTGATGAATGCAGAGTAGTCCATAAACAGTGCCTATTTGATAAAAACCAGTTCCTATTAAACTCGGATTGCTTTGCTGATATATCTTCAAAACTTCCTTAAACTTATCAATGCTTAAGTCATAGGCTCCTAAATTTTGGTACACCCTAGCTATCTCATAGAGAGTACTTGATTCTAGAATAGGATTTTGCTGTCTTTTAGAAATTTCTAGTGCTTGGTTAAAGAGTATATCTAGGGCTTGTTGAAATTCTGTTGATTGTGTATGAATAGAGGCAATACTTACAAGTGTTTCAGCTTCTCCTTGATAATCATGAATGTCGCGTTGAAGCTTTAGGGCTTGATTGAGATTCTCAAGAGCTTTTTGTGTCTCCCCTAATAGATAGTACGCATCACCAATACTGGAAATAAATTTTGCTTCCTGCTGGAAATTACCTAGCTGATGAGCGATAGCTCTTGCTTTATTTAAGTAGACAATCTGCTGCTGTATATCACCCAGAGTAAAGTAGCCAGTGGCAATGAAACCGAGAACCCTCATTTGGCTATTAAAAAAGTTTATACGACCAAATGGATTTTTTGTGTCCTGCTCTATTTGTCTTGCGTTTGTCTTTTGTAACTCTAATGCCTGCTGAAAATATTTCTCGGCTGAAGAGCGATCGCCCCTGGAACTGTAGACTGAACCTATATATGTAAATGTCTCTGCTTGTCCAACTAAATCTTTCGTTTGGCTGTAGATTTTCAGTGCTTGCTGATAGTAATCAAGAGCTTTATTTGTTTCACCTAAAACTTGGTAGTTTAGAGCAATAATCCAAAGCGTCTTTGCTTGCCCTGGTAAATCATCATTTGCCTTTTGAATTACCAAAGCTCTTTCTAAAAACTCACGCTCTTTTTTCGGTTCGCCAAATACTTTATAAACTATAGCAATGGCAAACAGTACACTAGCCTCTTCCTTGGGTTGTTTGTCAGCATTATATAGTAACCGTGCTTGGTTATAAGCATCAATCGCTTTTTGCTTTTCCCCTAATTGTTGATAAACACTACCAAGTGATGTTAATAATAAAGGTTTCCATTCACGAGCCTCTGATTGCTGTGATTCCTGCACAATAGCTAATGCTTGCTCCAAATATCCCACAGCTTTTGTGTTTTCTGTTAGGGTGATGTAGCTATTACCAATCAAAGAAAGTGTAACAGCCTCCCAAAAAGGTGCTTCTTGAGGTTTTGCTGCACGCACTTCTGGTAATCTCCAGATTTTCAACGCTTCTTCAAATTTAGTAATTGCCTGTCGTACTGCTGCTGCTGATGGTTGCTTGTCTAGTTGATCTCCTTCTTTTAACAGTTGGTGTGCTTTATCCCAAAGCGGCTTAATTTTAGCCTCGGCTTGACTTGGCGCAGGGTTTGTATTTTGTGGTTTTGCATCTGGCGACTGCGCTATTTTGACGTTAGCAGAGACTTTTTTCGCTATTTTTTCTGAAAACGAATCTGTATACCCTTGTTCTACCGCAACATCAATTGACTTTTGCGAGTCAGCTTGCATCTGTTGTCTTATCTGCAACCATCTACTTATCGATGTTGCACCTACCGCATCAGACAGAAAAAGCACACTCAGTAATACAGTTAAACTATAACGAGAAACCTGAGAAAATGAGCAGCAAAAATTACACTCAAATTTAGCGTTCTTCTTCATGCTGAAGCCTCAATAACCTTTCAGTTACTTGGGTTTAGATATTTATGGTTGAATTCTTTAAGGAATCTTTCTGTGATTCCAATGTTGAGTTTATAACGTTCATCAATCTGAACTAACATTGTTACCAAAATAGATACAAAATTTTGTCAAATCTTCGGATTCCTGGTTTTGGCGTTATCTAGCGAGGTTTTATGTACACAGAGATCCCCGACTTCTTAAAGAAGTCGGGGATCTAAGGGTCAAGTGAGCAATACCAAAGAATTTGCTAAACTCTAAATCATCATCAGGAATAAGTGTGATGTTTCAAGCCTTACCAAAAACGATCGCTTTTGAAGAATTCCTCAATTGGAAGCCAGACGGCGGACGCTATGAACTACACGATGGGGTAATTGTTGAAATGCAGCCAGTGGGAGATCATGAAGAGATTAATGGTTTTTTAGCCGGCGAAGTAACTTTGGAGTTTAAGCGATTAAAACTCCCATACCTCATACCCAAGCAAGCACTAGTTAAGATTCCTGACAAAGAATCAGGTTATTCGCCCGATGTAATAGTGATAAATCAAAATAATCTTTCAGCAGAACCGATGTGGAAAAAGTCTTCAACGGTTACTCAAGCTGCGTCGGTTCCCCTAGTTATTGAAGTCGTCAGCACTAATTGGAGGGATGATTATGCACACAAGCTGGTTGACTACGAAACTTTTGGCGTTCCTGAATACTGGATTGTTGACTATTTAGCTTTGGGCGGTAGAAGGTATATAGGTAATCCCAAACAACCGACTGTTTCCGTTTACTATTTAGTGGATGGTGAGTATCAAGTTAATCTGTTTCGGGGAAATGACCGCATCATATCCCCTACATTCCCAGAACTAAACTTGACCGCCGAACAGATTTTTCAAGCTGGGCGATGCCTGGGGCGGGCTTCGCCTACGCAAAATCAATTATGAACGCAGTGCTGACACTCCCATAGGGCCACGAGTCACACCCAGTTGATTTTGCAACTTCAACTCGCGCCAAAGTTGTGAACCTGTAATCTCACCTTGCAATAATTGACTATAAAAATGTATTGTTTTACTCACTTGCTCTGGTGTTTCATTCACAAACTCGATGCGAAAGTGACGTAATTCCAGTTCTATAAGACGCTGTACGTACTCGGCTCCCGTTTGAGCAGTGCCGTTAAATACAGTATTGCGGCAACCTATATCTGCTTTGAGAACGTGTTCAGTCCCCACACGGTCTTTTAATTTCACTTCCTGCTTTTCACAAGGTCGTCCACAGTTGGTGTAATCTGTACCCGTCGAGAGAAAGGCACAAAAAACACAATGCTCCATGTGAAACATCGGTATATGCTGATGGATTGTCACCTCAAACCACTGGGGTGGACAACTGGTGAGCAGGTCTTGAAGTTGGGTAATATTCAGGTCGTAGGATGCCGTCAGCCGTTCTAAACCAAAGTGTTGCTGAAAGTAGTCTGCTGTTAAGGGATTAGCAACGTTGAGCGAAAAATCTCCGATACAACGGTCTGCTGCAAAGAATTGCAATTGGTCATAGTTCCGTATCAGATAGCCATCTGCTTCCGAGGCACGGACTTGCTGCAAAATCCAATTTTCCCCAGGTTTTGTAATTCGGGGTGGTGCAACCCAAATTGTGGGAAGTTGGGAGTTAGGAGTTAAAAGTGAAGAATTCTCTGCTTTGTTTTTTTGCTGTTGTTGGCGCACCATTTGCACCGCTTCTTGGTAGGCGCGGGGGTCTTCAAATTCACAGTAAAGTGTTTGGATTCCCGCTTTGAGGGCGGCTTGCAGTTGCTTGAGATTTCGTACTAGGACGATGAGTGAAGAGGATGTAGCTTTAGCTTCCCGCAGGGTGGGAGATGAGGGGAGTAAGTTTTGGAAAGAGACATCAGAATGTAATTGCCAGCGTTTGGGTTGACTTCGCAATTCTTCCAACTGCGCTACGATTTCCCGCCGCATCCGGTTCAATTCACTGACGGGTAGCATAATAGCGCCACTGAGGTGGTTGGTTAGCGTTCCCAAACAGAAAGGGGTGTTACCGAGACGACCGAATTGTTCTTGTAAACGGTCTGTATCTAGGGGTTTGGTGTGCGCTTCCACCAGAGAAATTGTAGACTCTACTTGGACAATATTACCGAGTTGATCGCGGGCGATCGCAATCAACGCCTGACCAATTTCTCCATAAACCTCCAAGTCAATCGGACGTTGAAATTGGGGATTCTCGCCAGCAAAACTCTGACGCACTTGCTTATCGAGTTCTGGATCACTGGTTTTCCAAATGCGATCGCCTATATGCACTCGGCGCAGATTCAAGTCATTTCGCCCAAATGTCAGCATGGTTTCTTTACCTTTGGACACCACAGCATAAACCCGGCCGCCTTCTTCCTTCGCCTCTGGATGACCGCAGTCAAATACAATTCCATCTCCTGGTTTTACAGGTGCTTCCAGTTTGACTGTTACCTGTTCATTGTGAATGCGGCTGACTTCACCTAAATAAACTCCACGTTTTTTACCAAAGCGGGCGTGAACTAGTTCCTGATTATTAATCCCGCCAAACCAACCCGTGTAGAGTCCGCGAGAAAATGCCATTTCTAGATTGTAGTGTTCTTGATCTGATTGACCTCTCCCCCAGCCCCTCTCCGAAACGGAGAGGGGAACCTTTGTTCCCCCTTCCCTCGTAGGGAAGGGGGTTAGGGGGTTAGGTCTTTCCAATTGCGTCATCACGCCATCCAAAGCTTGCCGATAAACACGGGTGACATTAGCAACATACTCTGGGGCTTTCAAACGACCTTCAATCTTGAGACAAGTTACTCCTGATTTCACCAAATCTGGCAAAACATCCAACCCTGCTAAGTCTTGAGGACTAAGTAAATATTTGCGTTCTTTTAAATTTACAACTTCCCCATCAGCAATTAAATCATAGGGCATTCGGCAAGCTTGGGCACATTCACCTCGGTTTGCAGAACGTCCGCCTAAAGCCTCGCTAGTCAAACACTGACCAGAATACGCTACGCACAAAGCACCGTGAACAAAAACTTCCAAAGGTAGCGAAGTTTCTTGTAAGGCAATTTGCTGCTGAATTTTATTGATTTCCTGAAGAGAACATTCACGCGCCAGCACTACCAATTGACAGCCGAGGGACTTGGCAAATTCCACTCCAGCCGCACTGGTGATGGTCATTTGGGTGGAAGCATGAATGGGAAAATCGGGCGACAGGTGACGGATTAGACGGCATATACCCACATCCTGGACAATTACCGCATCCACACCTGCTGAAATAATTGTGCGGAGATATTGCTGTGCTTCTGCTAGTTCTTTGGGAAATATTAGTGTGTTGACGGTGACATAACCCTTTACGCCGCGACGGTGGAGGAATGCCATCAATTGGGGTAAGTCTGCCTCAGTAAAATTTTGTGCCCGCATTCTGGCGTTGAAGCGATCCAAACCGAAGTAAATCGCATCTGCCCCATTTTCCACAGCAGCTTTGGCACAGTCCCAGTTACCTGCTGGCGCAAGTAGTTCGGGACGTTGAAGGGAGGGTTGGGAAGGGGAGCGATCGCTTTTCATCAGATTTAGGGGGGGTTAACTAGCACCATAGTGATTTTATCGAAGTTATTGGGGGATGGTGGGAATAGGGGAGCGATCGCTATCTCCTCTATAGCAATTTAATTTCTTTTCAGAGAGGGCAAAACAGGATGTGATGCTCAAAATAAATATTGTGTATATTGTCCTTTAAAAATAACTACCCTGTTTATTAGAGACTAAGTTGATGGTGGAAATTAACTATGTTAAAAGAATCTGAAACTTTAGTGCTATCTGATCATGACAGAGATTTGTTTATGTCAGTAATGCAAAATCCCCCAGAACTGAAAGGAAAACTCAAATTTGCTATTTACAAATATAGACAGAAGTATCACAAGGGATGGAAGACTGATAAAACCTAGATGTGTAAGTTAGGCGATCGCTTTTTATCTAGAAGAAGTGATACACCAAGAATATTGCTGGGAATACTGAGATTAAGTGTATTTTGACAACAACTATGGTTAATCCTTTTACTCAGCGACCAGAACCACATCCGTTTAAGGGAGGAGAGGCTTCGGAATACGAGGTCTTTATAGGTAAAGCAGGTACTTGGTGTACCCGGCATCGTGTGAGTGGAGAGACAATTCAATCTGTTCAACCAGCTAATAATATGTTTAATATTGCTAATTTCGGAATAAATATACTCAATCTTGGTATAGGCATTTATAATGCTGCCCAACTTCACAAGGTTAAAAAGAAATTAGACCAAAATCACGAACAGATTCAGTCATATTTTAACAGTATTCAAAATGTCCTTACTGTTCAACATCGTACTCTTGAGTTATTAGTTAGCAATCAATGTAACTTAGCAAGGCAAATGAATATTCTCCGTGAGGAGATGCGTACAGGTTTTCAAAATGTTGTACAAGAAGTTAAAGATTTAGAAGCTCGTCGATGTAGAGAAGAGTTTGAGACTCGAACCTTCAAATTACTCAAGGCTTATGAACGGTTCACTTATTTACTACCTGAATCACTGGAAGCAGATCAGCTTATTGAAAGAGCTGAAGATTTAGAAGCTTGGCTAAGAAGTCAACTGAATCGTATTGATGCAGGAAAGCCTGAAAGATTACCATTATTAGTAGCTCTTTCTTTCAGCGTCAGAGCTAAAGCTGATGCTTTTGAAGCTAAAGGAGGAAACTATACAGATTTTGCAACTAAAGATATTAGTTTATTAATAAAACAAATTAGTAATGAGGCTGGTGCATTCTCTGAAGGACGCAGTTTATATAGCCTTGGTATAGAAATGCCAGAAATACTTTACCAGTATGCTTTATTGAATCGTAGCCTTCGTAAGGGACGTAATTTACAGAGACAAGTAGACTCTGAAGTGATTTTTTCGGCAGAACAGGTGACTTGGGATGATGGGATGGAAGAATTAAGAGAGCTATTTAATCCTACTAATATTAAAAATCTTGAATATATAAGCGTGAATGAAAGTATAGGTTTACGTACAATGGCAGACTATGATTGGTATATAAATTTCGCAAATGAAGATAGGGTAACATTTAATATTCATTCTTGTGCTTCCATTAAACTTTCTGATATTCTCCGAAAAATTGGTTATCCAGATCCTCTTCCTCAAACAAGTTTTTTTAGAAAAAGTTCACTTAAGACCCTTAAAATCTTTGCTCTACCTGAAAAAATGAAGAATATCTCCCAGCTTATACAAAACGAGTTTGAGTTAGAAAGTTTTCCTAAACTTTGTGGTTTAAATAATTTAGATATACAGAAATAAAGAATGAGCGATCGCTACAGTATGGTAATTCAATGGTCAGATGAGGATAATTGCTACTTAGTACACTTACCGGAATTCCCTTGGCAGCAATTCCACACTCATGGTAAGACTTATGAAGAAGCCGCTAAACATGGACAGGAAGTGATTGAGTCTTTGATTGAATGGTATAAAGAGCAAGGACAACCTTTGCCAGGGCCAATTACTTTTCCTCAAAAACCGTTAAAAGTAGCTTAAATCTTCGCTTTGATTATTTATTAATCAATTTAAACTGTAGGTGTAACAGCAACTGATGATAAAAAATTAATCAGGTTTTGTATTAATGGATGTTGTTGCAATATCTGTATTTCATCATCACTAGCACTAGTTAAGATTTTCTGAATAACTGGCGTATCTTTGCCGAAAACTGCTTCTAAAAATATTTTTGGCTTGCTTTGAGCAAGTTGCCACTCTAAATCAGTAAAGCTACGTTCAGCTAATTTTTCTATCAACTGACGATTTTGTAGTAAGACTATCTCTATTTCTGGAACTGCCAGTAAAACTTTAAAAGGAATACCAGGAGATACTTGACTAAGTAGATAATTTAGTGCGTCTAATTGTTCGCTAACAAGTGAATCATCTTCTGTATCTGCATTTGTCACTAGAGCAACAGGAATTGATCTAGTAGCCAGGATTGTACTCGCTAACGATCGCGCTCCATACTGACCCGAACCATCTACAAATTTAATTTCTTGAATAATAGCTTTTGATAGCAATCGTTTTAAAATTACTATGTCTTGATTTCCTTCTGTAATAATATAAGTTTTGGTCATGTTTTTGCCTCAATCGTAATGTTGTAATCAGGAAGACCATATTCAATACAATATCGATATTTTTTGATTAGCGACCTACTTGTACTTTTATTTTGCAGCGAATAATTAATTTCTTCCCCTCCCCATAAGAGGATAGTTTGGGGTGAAACAAATCTTGCTAGCGTTATAGCAGCTTCCGTAAATCCATTACGACTAAATACACTACCGATAGTTGTTGCTGGTCTGCGTAATAGTTGATTTCTTAGCTTCGCAATTGGTTCAATATTAACCTTTGTACTTGAATCTTTGCATTCTATAATACAAGCTAAAGCTTCTGAATAAACTACTCCATCAATTTGTTCTAATTCATCTCCATCGACTCGTACACTATAAGGCCAGGTTACTTCAGCGCCATCCAGTTCAAAAGCTCGTAAAATTAAATACTCTAATGCTTTACCTGTATCCCAACCAGGTGTATCACCTGACTCAATTTCTGACCATAATTGGATTAAATCATCCCAGTTATATTTTGCAATTTTAGCTTCATACTCCTTACCTGTAGGCATGATTTTGTTTTAATTGTAGTACTGCTGTTCTGTCTTCAGAAAACACATACTGAATAATTTACTTTATTTACTTTACGTTAAATTGTGATGCCTAGTTTGGGCTACGCCTACACACCCTTACCCCAATTGCTCAATATCAGCACTTTCCCCTTCCGACTCAACAGGATCAAACTTAACTTTGTTGTATAAATCCTGTAAGGAAATTTCAAAGGGTACGGTTACAAGTGCGATCGCTTCATCTTCTTCATCATATTCACGAAGCGCCCATTGCTTTTTCCCGGTTTTAGAAAATTGATCTACATGAATCTGTGTTTGATCAATTAATAGATATTCTTGGAAAGTAGAAATAGTTCGGTAAGCCTGAAATTTATCTTCGCGTTCGCATAGCGTCTCCGCAGGAGAATCATACCCTTTCGTTGATTTTGATAAGACCTCAACGATAATCTGTGGATTCAGAATTACATCTTTCCGGTTGTTAAAAAACTCTGGTTCACCTGCCAGAATCATCACATCTGGATAGGTATAGGTAAGCTTTTGGGGTATCCACAGACGAACATCACCCATGAAAACTTCGTAATCTTGCTGGCGAAACGCAAAATTTAAAGCAGCACTTAGATTCAACGAGATTCGATTGTGATTTATTGTTCCACCCGCCATAGGAATTATTTGTCCGTCAATGTATTCACTTTTGTAGTCAGCAGCTTCTTCTAACTCTAAATATTCCTCTGGGGTATAGTATCGCTGTTTTGTGATTTGCATAATTTTATCAGGTAGCAATGTTTAACGATACGGAGCGTCTAGTGACCCATGTTTACCGAACAGGTTAACATGCTTTGATAGAGGTGCTATGTGCTTTGTAGAAAGTGAGTGTAGGCGCAGCCCAACCTAGGCATCGCTATCTCAATTTAAAAGCAACTACTAGCTTCCGTTCCTATTGATAACCTGCTGCTTGTAACAGAAACAACTTGGCATAACGTCCTCCAACCTCTAACAATTCTTCGTGAGTTCCTTGTTCTATAACTTCCCCGTTTTCTATAACTAGGATTTTGTCAGCCATTCGTACCGTTGAGAAGCGATGGGAAATCAAAAGTACCATCTGATTTTGAGTAATAGCGCGAAAATGATTGAAAATCTCAAACTCAGCTTGGGCATCTATTGCTGATGTTGGTTCATCTAACACCAAGATATCTGCTTGCGATCGCATAAAAGCACGAGACAAAGCAATTTTCTGCCACTGTCCCCCAGAAAGTTCCTGTCCTCCCTTAAACCAGCGACCAAGCTGAGTTTGGAAGCTTTGGGGTAATTGGTCAATAAAAGATTGCGCCATCCCTTTTTCAGCAGCAGTTTGCCAACGGGTTTTATTTTCGAGATGTTCTACATCACCGACGCCAATATTCTCACCCACAGTGAACTGGTAGCGGACAAAGTTCTGAAAAATCACACCAATCCGACGCCGCAGCACATCCACATCCCATTCCTGCAAGTCCAAGCCATCTAATAAAATTCGCCCAGAGTCTGGCGTGTAGAGTCGGGTAAGTAGTTTGATTAAGGTAGTCTTACCGGAACCGTTTTCACCCACAATTGCCAGTTTCTCTCTAGGTTTCAAGTGCAGCGAAATATTTGTCAACGCTGGCTTGGAACTTCCTGGATAAGTAAATGATACGTTCTCAAAACGAATACCATCTTGGGGATTTAAACCAATGGTTGCCTTACCCCAAGATTTTGGTACTTCCTCTTCGAGGAAATCATAGAGATTTGATAGATATAGGTTGTCCTCATACATCCCTCCAATAGAAGTAAGGGCATTGGAAAAAGTAGATTGTCCTTGGCGAAATACAGTGAGATACATTGTCATATCTCCCAAAGAAATCCTACCTCGAACTGTTTCTAGCACAATCCAAGCGTATGCTACGTAAAAAGCGCCAGTACTAACTAAACCCAGGAGATATCCCCACACTCCTCGTCGCAGAGTCAAATCACGGTCTTCGCCATAGAGTTGATCGAATAGGTTGCGGTAACGTCCTAGCAGCATCTCTCCTAGTTGGTAGAGTTTGACTTCTGTGACAAAATCTTCTCTTGCTAGCAGATTTTCTAAATAGTGCTGTTGACGAGTTTCTGCTGCCCGCCAACTAAATAAGCGAAAGCCTTCTCCAGCAAACTTTGTTTCGGCAATAAATACAGGTATGGCGGCCAAAATTAGCATTAGCACCGCCCAAACTGAGAAATTTACTAGCAAAATACCGTAGGTGAACAGGGAAAGAGCATTTTGCACTAATCCAAAGGTGCGGTTCACTAAGGAAAGGGGACGAACTGATGCTTCTCGTCGGGCATTGGTCAATTTATCATAGAATTCTGAATCTTCAAACTGCCTGAGATCGAGTGTCAGCGCCTTTTCTAAGATGAGTACATTTACCCGTTGACCCAGTAGTGCCCGCAATAACGATTGACAAATGATGATTCCCCGTTGACCACCTGCTAGTAAAATTACAGCGAGCGCTTCTAATCCTACATAAAATAGGGAAGGATAAATATTGACAAAACCATTGTTTTGTGAATTAACTTGAGAGGCAAATACCACTGCATCAACGATTAATTTACTGATGTAGGATATCGCCGCCGGTAAAAGACCGGCCACTAAAGTTAAACTCGCCAGCAGAATGGTGAGCGATCGGCTAGTAGTCCATACTAGGCTGACAGCCCGTCCACTGTAGCGGAAAACCGTCAGTGATTGGCGCAGTATATTTCTTTTTTTTTAATCTTCATCTTTTTTTGGACGAGATACCCCAGCTTGGGCGGATCTTCCTGACTCTATTAAATCTTTATTAATTTTACATTTTTATCAGAATGTTGGCTGAAAACCCCGAAGTTAAAACCTAAAAACTAGTTGTTATTCCGTAGGCTAACGCACCAGGATTGTGGACTTTAAGCAAGTGCGATCGCAGTCTAACAACGCCCATGCACACCGACCGTCGAGAAGGTATCTGTTGGAATTCAAAGGTTATCTGCGGCGGGTGATGGGCACCGTTATACGTCGTTATACATATAGCTCCAGAGGGTGCAATTGCACAGATCAAAGTAGGGCGATCGCCTATTGCCGTAGGCTGGGTTGACAACAGGAAACCCAGCATCACTTTTCTCTGGCAGTACTAACCAGAAGCCAGATTGCACTTTAAGCTGCAACCGTCGATGCGATCGCAAGGCTAAAATGAGAAGGCGATCGCTTCCTTTCACCATCCCTCAGACGAGGAGATTCTCAAATGCCATTAGCTGAACTCATGTCACAAATCCAGGAACTTCCAAAAATTGACAAGCTTCGGCTAATGCAGTTCCTTGCCACAGAACTGGTCAAAGAAGAAGATGCAAACTTCTTTGTTGCGAACCGGGAGTATCCAGTCTGGTCGCCGTACAATTGTTCTGAGGCTGCCAATGTCTTGATGAATCTTCTGGCGACAAAGCAGCAAGAAAAGAATGGTTGACACTCAAAAATTTCCCTACAAAATCATTGATAGTAGCCTTGGCATGGTTGATCAAATGCCATACATACCTTTGAGGCTCAGTCTTAATGGTCAATCTCTGAACACTGAAGGGACTAATGTCCATAACGCACCCTACCAGACTCAAGCCAATGTGCATGAGGTTTTCCGACTTGTGTTTACACAGTAAGTCTTTTGACCTGAGAGTGTCAACCCCACAACCTCCGACCTGCTTTCCCATTTAATCTTTGGTGAGCATCTTCCAACAAAGCTGGAATATCTAACTTTTCTGGACACCGAGGCAAACAGTCACCGCATTCTGTACACCGATTGCCTTTCATTCCAGGGAACCAATGACCAGCATTTTCAAACATTCCGTAACGATATTGCCCATAGTCTGTCATATCGTATGCCACTGCAAGATTACGTAACCGCAATACCTCAGGAATATTGATATTTTCTGGACAGGGTAAACAAGCATAACACTGGCTACACTTATCAGTTTTTAAAGCAACTTTTTGGTGATTTTCTAAACGTTGAAAAGCAGAAAATTCTCCTGATTTTAGTTCTCCATCATGGTCATTGAATTGTAAAGGTTCTCTCAATTCATCTGGGTTTGCTGGCCCTATACTCAAAGTAGCAATACGGTTGTCTGCAAGTAAAAATCTATAGTTTAACTCTAAGGGTGAATACGGGTAACACAGGTCTTTTAGAGTTTGGGGTGGTGTGTAGAGGCGTCCCCCCTTGTCAGCAGGGGAAATGATGAAAATGCCCATGTCTTTCTCGGCAGCTAGTTGGATCGCTGGTGCGTGCCGTTGAAAAAAATAGTAATAATGCAGATTGACAAATTCAAAAAAATCTGTATTTATTGCTGCCTGAATTACCTCTAATGACCCGTGGCTGGAAAAACCAACGTGTCGCACTCGACCATCACCAACAGCTTCTTCTACGGCTTGCATACAGCCATTTTTGGCTTGCACCCACTCTAAATGTTGCCAAGTGTTCAAGCCATGAACTCCCAAGCAATCCAAATAATCTAGCTGTAATCGTTCTAGAGATTCGTCGATGCACCGACGCATGGTGTCAGCATCTGCTATGGCTGAGATTTTAGTAGTAACATAAAGCTTCGTTCGGGGTAGTGACAAACCAGCTTTGAGCGCCCTACCGAGATACTCCTCGCTTTTGCCATAACCTCTGGCAGTTTCTAGATGATTAATTCCTAACGCTAAGGCTTGTTCGATTGTCTGGTGGGCATTTTCAAAATCAGCCAAGTAGCGCATTGTTCCCAGAGAAAAAACCGAGAGGTGCAGATTCGTTTTTCCAAAGCGTCGGTATTGCATCTTTAACAAAGAGTTAGGAGCCGATTCAATTTTAGATTTTCACTTCAATCCCTTCTCCCAAGGGGAGACGCTGCGCGAACGGGTGACGCTCAAAGACTCGCTCTAAGCGTTGGCGCAGCCTCTCGTAGAGAAGCCATGCCGTAGGCTTTACGCTGCGCTAACAGCAGTCACTCATGGGGGAAACCACGCCAGATGCTTCAAGTCGGCAGAGCCGCCCAACGCACTGGCTCCCCAAGACCGTGCTGCTTCACCAAAATCCAAAATTCAAAATCTAAAATTGCCTAGCTGTCGTCATTACCAAAGCGCTTGATCAAATCTTCAGGACGGAGATTGGAAATAAATTCGCGGAAGGCTTGCTGTTCGGCTTCATCTGCATCGCGGTCAACAGGGATAGAAGCATCGGCAATTACTTCTTCCATTACCCAAATGGGAGTATTTGTACGGAGGGCAATGGCGATCGCATCACTAGGACGCGCGTCAATTTCTTTTTTGACCTCGCCTTGCTGGACAATTAAGGCTGCATAAAATGTATCCTTTTGCAGGGAATGAATGATCACCTTTTCTAGAGTCATATTCCAAGTCTCTAGAATATTCACAATCAGGTCGTGGGTTAAGGGTCTGGGAGGCTTCTGATTTTCCAGCGCACCCATAATTGCCCTAGCCTGTTCCTGACCGATGTAAATTGGCAAAGCCCGCCGATCTGAAGAATCTTTCAAAAGGACGATCGGGCTGCGGGTTATGGCATCTAATGCTATGCCAGCGACTTTCATTTCAATCATTGCCTAAGCCTCTACAATGCTTCGAGAGCCTTGGATGCTGTGTAACAAATAGTACCCATTATTAGGCGGTTTGGCGACAGTAATAAACATAAGCATTCGTTCTCTATAATTGCTTCTATTAAACTCCGAACTTGTGGTGAAAACCAGAGTAAGTCAAATTGGTCTTCTTAGACAATAACCTTCTTACCCAAGTATGCCCTGTGAAGGATGCTAATGTGTTAATATTCCTATACGAAAAAAAGTCAGAAAATATACTTGAATGTTGGAGATTTCTGTGAGAATTACCAATTGATTTCAAGCAAAAATAGGCAATAACTAGAGTTAGTTTGACAAAAAAGCCGTGTTTACAGGATTAATCCAGGCATTAGGAACAATGGAACCCTTAGGGGGCGATTCTTGGCAAATTACTTGTGTAAGCCATTCGTGTGAAGTAATTATGCAAGATTTGGCTTATGGTGACAGTGTTGCAGTAGATGGTGTTTGCTTGACAGTAGAAAAAGTTTTAAAAGACGGATTTATTGCCACGGCTTCACCGGAAACTCTCCGCCGTACAACTCTGGGAGGTGAGCAAACGCAACAGAGATATGTCAATTTGGAAGCCTCGCTAAGGGTGGGCAGTAAAGTTGGCGGTCATTTTGTGATGGGTCATGTAGACGGCATTGGTCGATTGCTAGTGGCAGAACAAACAGCTAGTTCTTGGGAAATGACCTTTATTGCATCCGAGGCGATCGCACGGTACATTGTCCCCAAAGGTAGCATAACTGTCAATGGCATCAGCCTCACAGTAGCGTCATATGAGCCAGAACTCTCGCAATTCAAGGTGGCAGTAATTCCCCTCACCTATGCCGAGACAAATCTTCGCTATTTGGTTCCTGGCAGTTTGGTGAATTTAGAAGGGGATATTCTCGGCAAATACGTCGAAAAATTCCTTTATTCTGGCAACTCCCACACCAGAGCTAATGATGAAACTAGTATGGATGGTATTACACCCGCATTCTTAGCAGAACACGGGTATTTGTAATTGGGCATGGGGAATGGGGAATGGGGAATGGGGAATGGGGAATGGGGAATGGGGAATTTACCAATAGTTTTCTTCCCCTGCTCCCCCTGCTCCCCCTGCTCCCCCTGCTCCCTCTGCCCCCTCTGCCCCCTGCTTCTTCTAGCTACCTGGTTTCTGGCTTACCTGAGTAGTTTGTAAGCCTAGTACTAACTGACTGAGACCACTTTGTAAATGCACGCCTGGGTCAGTAGCAACCCACCCCTTTGGTGACAGGTGACGGACTTCAAAGTGCAAGTGAGGGCCTGTGGAGTTGCCGGTACTGCCAACTCGCCCAATCACAGTTCCAGGTTCTACCCACTGACCGGGTTGAACAAAGATTTCTGACATGTGACCGTAAAGAGTTTGTTGAGCCGATTTGTGATTCAGGGTAACGGTTAAACCATAACCACCTAACCAGTTAGCAGTTTCCACTTGACCAGCAGCAGCTGCCAAAACTGGTGTACCCGTAGGCGCACCTATATCTGTACCAGCATGGAAGCGTTGATTACCTGTAATTGGATGAACTCGCCAACCAAATACGGAAGTAATGGAAGCCGGAATAGAAAGGGGATACATCATTCCCGTACCACTATATGCAACTCTCCCCGTGTAGGGGATTTGCGGCAATACTGATGCTAGGGAAAAGTCGTAAGCTACGTTGCTGGGGCGGGGTGCAATGTTGCCATCTGCCATTGGTGGCGGTAAAGTCCCGCCACTGGGTGCGATGGGAGTTGCACTCACTCTTGTGGAGCTGAATTCGCCGGGACTTGGGATAAATCGATTAGGGCGAAATGCGCTCTTGGTGCTACCACTAGAACTACTTTGAGCAGCACGCCATCTGCTAGTGTTGCCAGTACTTGCAACCTGCCGCACGGTTGGAACGTTTGCTAATTGGGCATTTTGACTTCTTTTAAGCCAATTAGGTGCTGTACCATTGGAACCAGCTACACTCCTTTGGGGTGCTTTGGCGCAAATGCCGCCTAATACGCTTTGTCCTGATGGCAAGATAGCTCGACAACCACTGGAACGTTCTGTGAGAATTACGGAATTTGGTGCTTGATAAGTACCTGTAGCACCACTGTCATAACTATTAGGATCAATATAGGCGTTATTATAATCCTTGATTTTACCCGCTGTTGCCCTGACAGTACTGTTGGAGTTATTTGATGGTTGAGCAACTTCTGGGAGTTTCTCAGGTAAAGAGCGGGCAGGGGTATTGGGTTTTGACTGTCTCACGCGTGCAGGAGTAACCTGGGAGGTTTCTACCTGGGGTTTTGACTGTCTGATAATAACAACAGGTTGGGCAGCTTCGATTTTGGGTTTAGACTGCCTAACTGGCTGTTTTGATTGAGCAACTTCTGGCTTTGCTAATCTCTTTCTGAGTCTGGCTCGCCGTTGAGAAAATTCCGGTTGCGCTGGCGCTTCGGGCGCAACAGTCTGCTTTTTAACTGGATTTGTAAATGTTGTTGGTTGGGAACTTTCAACAGTGGGAACGATATTGTCTATTTGTGTTTCCGTTTGGGCAAACACAAAGCCGCCGCTAAGGAGGCTGACGCTACTCAGCCAACAGAGGCTCTGAGCTGGTAGCGTAGAGGCAAAACGTTTTTTTGTTAGACCTTGTTGCCATAAGTAATGCAAACGATGATGGGCAGAATTATTGCGCTGCGTCATTTGTTCTCTCAGTTGTGTGTAATTAGCCTAAAGAGATGATGCTAGTGGTTTGTCTTGCCCAAAGAGCGAAATTTTGAACAAACCTCAAATTTAAACGGAAGATTTATGGTACCCCAAACTGATTGTACCGGGTTCAATATAAATTTCCGGTGTAATTAGTTCCTTTGTATGATCTCTTCCTAAATCAACTCGTAAATTTCCTTGAGGAGTCACCCCAACTACAGTACCTGAAATATTATTGACGTATACCCGATCACCCATGTTTGTAAGCAAATCTAGATAGCGAGACAACAGTACCTTTACTCCTTCTTGGCAAAGGCACTCTATACCGGATTCTATTCCCAGCAGCACTATAGAGGTTAGCATTTCCAGACAAGTAATGGGTCTGAAATCTTGGGAAGTTTGCCACGATTCCAGATTGATTCCAGTTTCTGGTACTGAGTTTGTCCAGTTAATACCAACACCAATTACTGCTTGGGTGATTTGTCCTTTGTTTACTTTGGTTTCTGTCAAAATGCCGCCTAGTTTGCGACCATTTAAAACTAAATCGTTGGGCCATTTTATCCCAACATCAACACCGCGCTGGCGTAATTGAGACGCAATTCCCCAAGCAGTAGCGAAAGTTAGCTGGTAGCTGTCAGTAGCATCTATTTTGTGGTCGAAAGAAATCCCCACGGAAAGATATAATCCGCCAACAGGAGAAATCCACTGGCGTCCCCATTGTCCCCGCCCAGCAGATTGCTCAGTTGCGGTTACTACTGTCCCTGAAATAGCCCCTTGTTTGAGTAAGTTCCAGAGGGTTTGATTTGTTGAAGAGACGCTCTCAAAAAAGTGGAGGGAAAATGGTAAATATGTATACTTACGCCCTGCTTTCAAGGCTGCTTCCAAGTTTTGCAAATTAAATCCCACAGCAATTGATCCAAATTCCGTTGTTCAAGTTAGCATTGATTGGCTGATGAGTGATTTCTGTTTAGGTTTGGTTGAAGATGCACACTTGGCACTGGCGCAATTGGGAAGGACTGCCTTATCTAACTTGTAGTATTCTGGAACGTTGGCATCACGGCTTCTTTACCCAACAGTTTTGGCCGCGATCGCCACAAGTTATCACAGAAGTATTGCAACCAGAGGCATCAGTCTATCGCTTAAAGCAGGTTCATGGCAATACTGTTCTCACTCCCCAAGAAGTTGAGAGCTTCTTAAGCTCTGCTGAAGAGGATTTAGCGTCGGGGGATGGTTTAATGAGCCAGCAGCCTCTACAAGCTGTTTGGGTAGCTAGTGCAGATTGTACACCCGTGCTGATTGGGGATGTGAAAACTGGACGGGTGGCAGCACTACACGCGGGTTGGCGGGGGACTGCTAAAAAGATTGTTCCCTTAGCGATCGCTCGACTACAATCTCAAGGCAGCACACTCGATGATTTGAGAATTGCGATGGGCCCAGCGATCGCTGGTGAGGTTTATCAAGTCTCTATGGAGGTGGCTGCCGAAATTGGGGCTAGTATTATACCACATGATGACGAAGAAAAAATTCTAAGTGCATTATATGAGCTACCCAATTCACCTTTACTAGAAGATCCCAATCCTGGAAAGGTACGGGTGGATGTGCGGCGAGTGAATACCTTACAACTGGAAAATATGGGGATTAGTGCAGAACAAATTGCGATCGCACCTTATTGTACTTTCCAAACTCCAGAGCATTTCTTTTCTTACCGCCGGGAGAAAGAGAAAAAAGTTCAATGGTCAGGAATTGTTAGCAGCAAAACAAGTCAAAATAATTCGTAATTTATAATTCGTAATTCGTAATTATTAGCCCACGACTTTAGGGATTTAGTAATTCTAAACCACTACAGGGCTAGAAATAATTATGCTACGTGTTTTTATATCTCCATTATTGATATTTACCATAATCTGTATATTCTGGAAAATTCTTTAATCTACTTTTAGAGTATCCTGTATTCCCCAAGTGTTTACTTAGGTTCAAATTTCATCACCTGTTTTTGATGAAGAGAACTAATTGCTAAAACTAAAATACTTAGGGTAATTCCTAAAATTGCATAACTCGGTAGGGCGAAGATAGTTATTTTCATAAAGTATGGCAATTCTCCTGCTTTCACGTTCCAGCGGTTTGCTAGAGAGCCGATGAGCCAACCATGAATAACTGCTGTTTGTACTGCAAGACAGCAAACACCTACTAACCAAACAAAGAATCTTTTCCGAGAAAATTTACAATACCTGATCTGATACAGCAAATCATTTAGCAAAAAAACAACAGCAGGTATTAACATCACAGAGCTAGTATCCTGCGAATAGTTTATGGCAATACTCAAGCACGAAATCAGTACCATTTCTGCTAAATATATTTTTTTTGACCAGTCGGTGAGAGATTGTTGTAAATACCAATACCAACCCGCCAAAACAAGAATTATCAGAACAATTAAATTTGACAAAAGCTTGGCAAAGAATGGGTTAGTGGGAAGTAATCTCGGCCCCACAACCATCAAATCAAGACGACTGATCGATATATAAGGGCTAACTGCGGGATCGTTTTGCCAGAGAGAAAATCCACGAGCAGCATCCGACATGAATTGTGTTAAAGAATTGCCTGTCAAGGCTAGACCTAAAAATGCTAGAGAAGCTACTGTGATAACAGATACGAAAACTAGAGAAAATCGTCTTTTGAGTAGAAAATACAGAACGAATAATGCAGCTAATGTTGGTTTACAAAGGGCAAGTCCCAAGCAAATTCCTGCTGGAATATCTTGATTTTTTCTAGCGAAGATAAACATCCATAAGATAAGAACTGCAATAAAAATTGCAATATTACCAACTTGAAAATCGCGAACTAAGCCATAAATCAAGGCAACCGATATTGTGCAAATAGTTCTCAACGCTGGCGACTTCGACTCCAGCAGGATATTTGCTCCCCATAAGGCTAAACCGATTGCTAATATATGCATTACAATCGATATTTTAAATGCAGTATTGATCGAAAAATAACCGAGAAACCAGATCAGAGGAATAAAATTAGGGGGATAAACAAACGGTGGAATAAATCCACACACCTGAGTTAGGGTACAGAAACTTTGATTAAAAATCTCAACATTAAAAGGACTCAAATGCTGATGAGCCAATTTACTCGCCACATAATACCACTTAAAATCCCATAAAGGTGGATTTGGTTGATTTAAGAAATAAACTAGCCAGCCTGTATAGCAAAGGAATCTTGTAACGACTAATACAACACCTGCTTTAACAATAAAGTTAACAATTGGTTGTTGAAAAAATTGTATCAAACGTTGAATCGTTGAAGATTTTAAGAATAAAGAATTTTTCCAAGCTGCTTTTTCATCATCTAATCGCCAATTATTGTTGAGAACCAAAGCAACTAAAATTACTATAATTAGGTTCCAAAAACCAAAGTTTATCATCAGAATGATCTCAGTAATTATTTCTGCATTTCGTAAATAATATCGCTGAAGTCAATCTTGACAATAGATAGTTAGGTATTTTCAGAGCCACTTCACAAAATTTTGACAATTACTCTCTAGTATTTTCATAATTACTTCACAAAATTTTGAAAATTACTCCCTTTTTGCTAGAAGATTATTAAATAAGACGTTACAGCACCGGACTATTTATGATGAAAGAATGATAAAAGCCTGAAGAGAGGTATTTATGTAGATGCACAATATGGTTCTTTTGTACAGATGTAAATCTTAGAGTTTTTGCATTTTCTTCGCTCTACATTTTTTGGTGTTACTTATTAAATAAAGCGTGACTCAACAACTCGCGGTGCATTAATGCTCTATCTACTAAAGATTGTATTTGCTCTGGTGATAACGGATCGCCATTAGCGTAATGCTCCATCCAAGTCAGACTAATCAAGTTGGGGTCATCTGGTAAACTAGCTAAATCCCATCCGGGCATTTCCAAGTCTTCCATGAGACGATTTACTTTAGGGTCATAACTGAGGGCAAAACAGCGACAACCTTCAGCAGCAGCCATAATCAAGCTGTGTAGGCGCATCCCAATTGCCATTTCCACGCCGCGAAACACACCTTTCAAAAGTTGCGGATCTTCCAAACATAAAATCTTGCTGACATCTTTAAGGTGTGGTTGAATAGCTTCGGCAATACTTAAATCTTCACTTTTTTGAAATGGCAGTAGTAAAATAAAAGCTTGCGTAGCTTTTTGAAAGTCAACTAAAGCACGAGTTAAATTTGCTAGGCGTGTTTCTGTAAGCTGAGGATGCGATCGCAACGTTACCGCAACTCTCGGCGCAGGTAAATCCCAAAGTCCCGGTACTGGTTTCGATTCCAACGCCCAAACCGGGTCAGGAGCTATAATACAAGGAATTTGCCAATCAGATAATAAAGCAGCACTGGCGCGATCGCGGACACTGATTTTGGTACAATTACCAAAGGTTTGCCTTGCCAGCCAACGAGTTTGCGGACGCACTAACGGGCCAATACCCTGTGCCCAAGCAACAGTTTTCAAACCCATTTTCTGCGCCAATGCCATCAGTCCGCCATAATAAAATGGGCTGATAGTACTGGTAACATCCTGAATAAGACTCCCGCCGCCCCAAATCAAGGCATCACTTGAGCGCAAAGCTTGGATTACAGCTAAGGGAGCCATGCGATCGTAGCTTTCTACATTGTAGCGATCGCGTGTTTCCTCTGGATTCCCCGAAAGCACCACAGGCGTTACGTGAGATGGTAACATTTGCAAAAGCGTTGCCAACAAAGCTTCGTCACCACCGTTACCTTTACCGTAATATCCAGACAATAACGCCCGCATCTTTGCCATTTTAGATTTTGGATGAAAGGATTTAGATTTTAGATTATCAATTTTTCTCTCAAAAATTGCTCAAATGTCCGCCATCCTACCAACTAAAGATAAATTTTCTTGTGGGAAGATGATCTTATAGAAAGACAGAGAACTAAATTACTTTTGACTTTTAACTTTTAACTTTTGACTTGTTATGCACGCCCTATCGATTCCCACCTGGATTATTCATGTTTCTAGCGTTATTGAGTGGATTGTCGCCATTTGGTTAATTTGGACTTACGGCGAACTCACTAATAACCGCAATTGGTGGGGATTATCCCTTGCCATGTTACCAGCTTTGGTCAGCGCCATGTGTGCCTGTACCTGGCATTATTTCGACAACGCCGAATCTCTAGAATGGTTGGTAACGCTTCAAGCTACCATGACCTTAGTTGGTAATTTTACGCTTTGGGCAGCAGCGTATTTGATTTGGCGTTCTACTAAGTCTGTTAACACTGTTGAACCAAAACCTATCAAATCAGAGCAATGATCTCTAAAGAAACCCTGTTTGCACTTTCACTGTTTCCCTATTTGGGTTTCTTGTGGTTTATCAGCCGCAGTCCGCAAATGCCGCGTATAGCGCTGTATGGATTTTATGGCACCCTCGTCTTTGTTGCCATCACTATCCCAGCCGGAATTTATGCTGTATTACATTATGGCAAATCTTTGGCAGATGTGGATTGGTTGCACGGTGGTGCAGAAGTATTTTTGACACTTTCTAATATTTTGCTTGTGCTGGGTTTTGGACAGGCTGTAAGGCAATTAAAAATGAAAAATAGCAACCCCAGCGATAGCTAGGGTTTTGATTGCATTGAGTTATGAGGAAAAAGTAAATGGATGTAATTCCAGCAATTGATTTACTAGAAGGTCGCTGTGTGCGACTGTATCAGGGAGACTACGATCGCTCGCAAGTTTTTAGCGAAAATCCTGCTGATGTTGCCAAACAGTGGGTAGATCAAGGTGCTACTAGATTGCATATAGTTGATTTAGATGGTGCTAAAGCAGGTAAAGTAGTAAATCTGGGGGCAATTGAAGCGATCGCACAAGCGGTGTCAGTGCCCATTGAAATTGGTGGAGGATTGCGCGATCGCACCAGCGTCCAACAAGTATTCAATCTAGGCATACAGTGGGCAATTCTCGGCACCATCGCCGTAGAACAACCCCAGTTAGTGCAAGAACTGTGTGAAGAATTTCCCGAACAAATTATCGTCGGTATTGATGCCCGTAATGGCCGCGTAGCAACTCGCGGTTGGTTAGAAACCTCAGAAGTTTTAGCAACCCAACTGGCTGTACAAATGCAAGAATTGGGCGCAGCCGCCATCATTTACACAGATATCCACCGAGATGGTACGCTTATCGGCCCCAATTTAGAAGCTTTGCGAGAACTTGCAGCAGTAATTTCCATCCCGATAATTGCCTCTGGTGGGGTAAGTTCTGTCACCGATTTGTTGAGTTTGTTAGCGTTAGAACCTCAAGGCGTGACTGGTGTGATTGTCGGACGTGCCTTGTATACTGGGGATATTTTACTCAAAGAAGCATTACGAGCGATCGGGCCTGGCCGGATTCAGGATATTCCACCGAATCTAGATTTTTCTACCTTTGCTTGATATTTTCTGTCATTACTAACATCTTCGCTGAGACACCATGTGTATTTTTGTCTAAATACAGTCTCAGCGTTTTTTTGTACCTTTTTAACCCGTCGATCTCACACATCCTTCATACTTAAACTTTATACCTGAATCTTTACAAAATAACTAGCAATGCTTGAAAAAAATAACTTGAAAAAAATACGTAAATATTTTAAAGAAACTGGTGTAAAATTTGTGCGAGTTCTTTGGTGCGATAATGCTAACATTATCCGTGGCAAAGCCGTACATGTGGGGATGCTAGCTCACTACTTTGAGCATGGGGTGGGTATTTCCGTAGGGCAGCAGGGAATCCCTGTGATGTATGATGCAGTTGTCCCAGAAACTGGTTTGGGGCCAGTAGGTGAAATTCGCTTAATACCAGATTGGTCTAGCCTAAAGCCTTTACCTTATGCTCCTGGTCATGCTCGTGTCATGGGCAATATGGTACTAGATGATTCTGCTTGGGCATTATGCCCGCGAAATTTCTTGAAGCGGATGATTGCGGCAGCCAAATCTAATGGCTGGGAAGTGCGGGCAGCATTTGAAAATGAGTTTTACTTACTTCGGCAAACACCTGAAGGAATCACTCCTGCCGACTCCACAGTTTTTGCCTCAACTCAGGCAATGGATCTGCACCGAGAAGTAATTGATGCGATCGCTGATGCATTGATTGCTCAAGGCATACCTGTAGAACAATATTATCCAGAATCAGGCCCCGGTCAGCAGGAAATTACCATCCGTTATACTGATGCTTTGCAAGCAGCTGATTGGCAAATTGCTTTTCGAGAAACCGTCAGAGCGATCGCCTACAAGCACAACCTAATCGCTTCATTCTTACCCAAAATCTTCCCGGATGCGGCTGGTAGTGGTTGTCATATTCATCTGAGCCTTTGGCATGGCGAGAAAAATCTGTTACCTGACCCACAGGGAATCTGTGGTCTTTCTGAGATAGCATTACAATTTATTGGTGGCATTCTCCACCATCTGCCGGCAATGATGGCACTAACTACCCCAACTACTAATTCTTACCGCCGCATTCTTCCTCATAGTTGGAGTGGTGCTTTTCGCTGTTGGGGATTAGATAATCGGGAGGCAGCTGTGAGAGTCCCCAGTGATCCTGGTTTGGGCTGTCCTAGCCACTTAGAATTGAAAACTGTGGATGCCTCAGCTAATCCTTACTTAGCAATAGGAGCAGTGATTGCTGCCGGGCTTGATGGTGTGCAGCGTAGTCTAACACCTGGAAACCCGGTGAATCAAGACCCTGGATATTTATCAATTGAAGAACGCAATGCTAATCAAATAGAGCGATTACCAGATAATCTGGGGCAAGCGATCGCTCACCTTCAGCAAGACGATATGCTATTAACAGCTTTAAATCCCCAGTTAGCGAAAGCTTTCTTAGCAGTGCGTCAAGCGGAGTGGCTAGCTATGAAAGATTGGGAATTAACGGCAGAGGTGAAAACCTTGTTAGAGAAATACTAGTAGTCTGCCAGCCCAAAAATGCGCTTGTGGAGATTGGGTAAAGGTAAAAGGGGAAAGGGGAAGCGTACTACTAGTCGTCTGCTAACTCAAAAATGCGCTTGTGAGGGCTGGGGAAAGGGGAAAGGGAAAAGGGTAAGGGATTTAAAACCTTTCCCCCTTCCCCCTTCCCCTTTACCCCGCCA
>NZ_JAYGHD010000317.1:7294-35927 GCF_034932245.1 Nostoc sp. UHCC 0251 | reverse complement strand
TTTAACCTTTACCCTTTTCCCCCTCTTGCAAAAAGCGCTTTTGCAAGAGGTCTATGGATTTTGGTATTATGCAAAATCATTTTCATACATGGAATCAGCAACGCCAGAATTGGAATCCAAAATTCAAGTTGTACTGAAAGCGCACCAAATAAGCGTCCTAAAATCCAAATTTTACAGTTTTGGCAACTCTAAAATTCGCGGGGCTTTTTGTCCCGCAAATTGTTAGTTATTGAAGTTAGATTTTAGTCTACTTCCAGTCATTCTCTGCTTGTGAAAGCACATAAGCAGTTACATCTTCAATCTGGTTGGCTTTTAAACGACTACCGAAAGCAGGCATGGCATTTTTACCTTTTGTCACTTGGGCAATAATTGCTTCCTCTGAGTACATACCATACTTTTCCAAATCCACCTTCTTCAGGCTTTTGGCAGCATTAACCAGATTTTTACCTCCCGCGTGACAAGAGGCACAATTAGCACTAAATACTTTAGCTCCACTAACAGCATCTCCTGCCAAAGCTGGACTACTGAAGGCAAAGGTGAAGATTGCTATGCCTAACAGCATCACTGTAATAATTTTTTTCATTTCGTGTTCTCTCTACAATAACGGCTTATTCGCTGCAATATCCTCCATAATTGTCAGTTGAGCCGTTACTATAGTCAAATGACAAGCTGTCAAACTTCACTATCAATTTTTGATAATTTTAATATTCTGGATTTTAGATTTAGGCTTGTTAGTATAGAACGATGTCTAGCAACAAACTGCTTTACAACTATGCTAATAATGAAAATGCAAATTTAGAGAAAATTTAATATTTGATAAAAAAATGATAAGCGTTTAAGGATGAAAATTGTCCTGCTTCATCCTTTATATTTCATCTTTTATTCTTTATTTGATAGCCCCTAACTGAGTAAGCATATCTTCTGTTACACGACAAATTCGCCAATCATCTAATATAGATGCTCCCATACTACGGTAAAATTTTTGGGCTGATTCGTTCCAATCCAGAACACTCCACTCTAACCGCCCACAATCACGTTCTATTGCTATCTGGGCTACTTTAGTTAGGAGAGCCTTACCAATACCTTGCCTGCGATATTCTGGTAAAACAAATAAGTCTTCTAGATAAATTCCTGGCTTAGTCAGAAATGTTGAATAATTATGAAAAAATAGGGCAAAACCAACAGCTTGACCCGCAGATTCTGCTAGGATTGCTTCTATATATTTCCGGGAACCAAATAAATGCTCCTTAAGTTCGAGAGCATTGCCAGTAACAGCATGAGATAATTTTTCATACTCAGCAAGCCCCTGAATTAATTTAAACAGTACGCTGTAATCACTTGGTTCAGCAAAACGCACAATCAAATTGCTACGGGAAGTCATTAGTCTATAGTTTATAGTTCATAGTCCATAGTCTATAGGCAACTGTACAAGTTTTTTGACTTATGACAAAAGAAAAGCCTAAAAAGGTACAAAACGCCCGGTTTTTGTAATTTGCAATAGGTGAGGCTCAATAGATATGGAGATACAGGCTCTCTAAATTCGTTAAGAATGTAGATTTAATAAAGAGCAAGTTTTGTAGGGTGTATTATCGCTAAAAGTACTACACATCCTGAATTTTAGGTACGTCATAACAAATTTCCGTAACATAACGCCAGTTGCTACAACGGATAACCCAGCGTAAAGCTTTCTCTTCTCCTTTGGCGCTAGCCTCTCCCTTTGGAAGCTATCCATTACGGGTAATGGATAGCTTCCAAAGGGGAGGGAACTAGATTTGTTTTTTCCCCTCTTTCTAAGGCAGGGCTGTTTGAAATGGAATGAAACAGCCCTGGGCATTAAGGGGGGGTAAAACGCTTGTGAAATAAGCGTTTGAGCTTAAGTTGACACGTATGATAGCTGTACGCCTCTACTACTTGTTGCTCAATTACGTGATTTTAAAATCAATTAAGCCTTGACCTTTCTATAGTCGGCATCTAACCAACAGCGTGGTAAAACTTCACCTGAAGGAAAAACAAGATTTTCTTTTTTAAAACTTTCAGGTTGCTGTTCTTCTTGACCTTCTTGGTCTTTTGCGTGAACAACATCATTATTGGGGTCAATTAATTCCTGAATCTCAACGATTTTTACCAATTCGCCACTATCTTTGACTTGTAAAAGCATAGAAATTGCCTCAATGAGTTTGCATGAATGTTCAAAGCGAGTCTTAAGATAAACTCGCTCAAATATCAACCGATTTTGAACGTGGATATTCCTTAATTGTTAAAGGAAATTTTTATCAGATATCCACACATAAATTGCACGAGATTGATCTGTCTGTGTGTAACTGTAAAGTTCATTTTTATAAAATAGACGCAGCAGATATCTACCTAATTCAGAAGCTAAAATCGAATCAGGAAATGCTGATTAATAAAATTGTCCAACTAATTTAATCTTGGTTTTAGCGACTAGAAATCACGTTGATATTTTTCCAAAATATCTACTAAAGCCACTTGGCATTGCAGGGGTAGTAAATCGATTAAAGGAATTTCACGTTTACCGCCGCCAATTTTTACTGAAATCGATCCTAGTACTTGTAAAACTCGGTCTTCGTTTACAGCGTTGGAAGTAATTAAGGGATACAGTTGCTCGGCAACAACTGTATGCAGTTTGGCATTAGATAAATAAAGATGCCATTTGGCAACATCTATGTAGACGTTTTCGCCAATTTCAGCTGCTAGGGCTTCTAGTAGTTCTGTGGTGTTAGTCTTAGCCATAAAAATAACCCTACATTAAGAAAAAGTGCGAAATTTCAGCCTTTTTTACATTATGGCTCAATTAACAGCCTAATCCTACTACCAGAGGTTACAATCGCCCCAGCATGAGTAATCCATCTTCAGGTGGATTTTGAGGGAGTTTCGGTGTAGTTAGCGATCGCACTAATATAAATCAGATGCACCAACACTATTCCTGTCCAACTTAAAGTCACCCAAGGCAGCCACTCCCAAGTAGTGCCTTTCAAGATGTGGAAAAACCATAAACCAGAATTGATAGTAGCAGCGATCGCTACATGCACGGCAAAATTCATCCGGTCATCGATCTTGCGGTAATCAGGGTCTTTGCGATCGGGTTTGCGAGGCCAACGAGGAGGCATAAATATTTGTTACAGAAAATACACCCTACTCATTCTAAGGTTTTTGGGGCAATGGTTGCTATTAGACCCTTACAAGCAGTCATAATTGAATTGCCAGTCATAATTGAATTGTAAGTCAAGAGCCACTGGGTTAAATCAAATGACGATCTTTGAGCAAATAGACCCCGATCTCCTCTATCCAGATAGTGACGGCAAACCAATGGCAGACAATACCGAGCAATATCGTTGGATTGTCCTGATTAAGGAGAATTTAGAGATTCTATTTGCTAATAATGACAATATTTTGATTGCGGGAGATTTACTTTGGTATCCCGTCCGTTCTCGGCTGATTACACCAACTGCACCTGATGTAATGGTTGTTTTCGGTAGAGCAAAGGGAAAACGCCGTTCCTACCGTCAGTGGCAAGAAGATAATATTCCACCGCAAGTAGTCTTTGAGATTCTTTCTTATAGTAATGATACCAAGGAAATGGAGCGTAAGCTAGAGTTTTACGATACTTACGGTGTTGAAGAATACTATTTATATGACCCTGAAAGTTTTCAACTAGATGGCTGGTTGCGACAAAACAACCATTTGAATAAGCTATGGCAAATGGATGATTGGGTTAGTCCTCGCTTAGGAATAAAATTTCAAACAGGTCTTGGAGAGTTAGTAATTTACCGTCCAGATGGACAAAGATTTTTGAATTCTCTAGAACTCAATCAACGGGCAGAACAAGCTGAGTTATTGCTAGAACAAGAACGTCAACGCGTTGAACAGTTAGCAGCATATTTGCGTAATCTCGGCATTGATCCTGATAATCTTCCGTGAGTGGGGAGTGGGGAGTGGGGAAATACAGTAGCCTATTGCTCTGGTGGTGAATAATCTCCTGATTTCCCGCCACTCTTACTTATTAAACGAATTGATTCAATTTGAATCGACTTTTCTAAGGCTTTTGCCATATCGTATAAAGTCAGGGCAGCCACAGAAACGGCAGTTAAAGCTTCCATCTCGACACCAGTTTCAGCTTTAGTTTTGACTGTGGCTTGAATTTGATAACCAGGTAGTTGGGGATCGGGTGTAATTTCAACCGCGATTTTTTGCAAAGGCAACGGATGACACAGAGGAATTAAATTGGCTGTTTGCTTGGCTGCCATAATCCCAGCCAATCTTGCAGTTGCTAACACATCCCCTTTTGGGACATTTCCGGCTTGAATGGCGGTGAAGGTGGCTGGCAGCATCCGCACATTGGCCGCGGCTACTGCTTGGCGGACACTGGGTGCTTTATCAGACACATCTACCATCTGCGCCTGTCCGTGTGGATCTAGATGGGTTAAGTTGGGAAAATTAGATGAAAAATTATCTTGCACCATTTAGTTAGAACGTGTTAATATAGATTGTCGGTGAGGGCGTGTAGCTCAGTGGACTAGAGCACGTGGCTACGGACCACGGTGTCGGGGGTTCGAATCCCTCCTCGCCCGTTTTAAAAGGCTAAGAGTTGAAAGTTAGGAGTGAGGAATTAAAGTTCCTCGCTCCTAACTTTTAGGTTGTTCAAGGCGTAGGCATCTGGAGCTAGACCTAGTGCAAAGCGCAGGGAGTTGGATAGGTTTTTGCTCGACTGGGTAAGGAAAAGGACAAGTGCAATAGAAGTGATCGCAGCACCGTAGCCAAACATATCGCGGTAGCCTACCTGTTCGGCGATGATACCCAGAAGAGGAGCCGCGATCGCAATTCCCAAGTCAAGCCCAGCTATACATATAGCAAAAATTTGACCCCGTTCTTGTGGCAGTGAGCGGTCTGCCATCATTGTGACCATCATGGAGATGAGTGTACCACTACCAGCACCTTCAGCGATCGCAGCCAGTAAGAAAGACATCGTGCTGTGAGCCTGCCACAACAGTATTAACGCTAGAACGTAGCAAAAAATACCGAATGTGATAAATAAACCACGACCAAAGCGATCGCTTGCCTTACCAGCAAACACTCTGATACTAAAACTAGAAATTGCCGCAGCTGTAAAAAACAGTCCACCATTGAAGTCCACATCGGTGGATTTGAGGAATAAGGACACAAAGGTATGGACAGCACCGAGAGACAAACCAACCAACAACATAACTATTGTTGGAACTCTCACCCGTGGACTGCCTAAAATTTGCCAAAAGTTGCGCTCGTTTCCCTCATTTTGCTGTTGTGTCTGCACTGGCGGATTGGTGACTTGTACAATCCCCAACAGAGCGACAAAACCCAATTCTGCACAGAAGAGAAATAATATCCCGTAACCACTTGTAGCTTCCAAATACCCACCCAAGGCAGGGCCAATTGCTAAACCAAGGGGAGTTGCTAAGGTCATGTAACCAATGATTTCGCCACGAGTTTCACTGGGAGCTAAATCTGCGACTAAGGCACTGTAGCCAGTGGTAAAAGCCGCAACACTAAGACCGTGAAAAATCCGCACCAAGATTAATAGCCCAAGAGATTGAGTTGCCAAGTAACCAAAGGGTGCGATCGCAGCTACTATCGTACCAATCAACAAGGTAATTTTTCGACCGCGTTCATCGGCTAACCGTCCCAGTATCGGGCGAGATAGCAATAAACCAATGGCGAAACTGCCCATGACAATCCCAATTTCTTGCTTACTTGCGCCCACATGATCGATGTAAAGCGGTAGGGTTGGTAAGAGCGAAGATATGCTCGACCAGAATAATAAACCTGCTGTAAACAAAATCAGCAGGTTGCGTCGCAGTTCGGCGTCAAAGGTATTAAATGCTTTCAAGGTAGATGCAAGTTAATAAGGTTTTTGTCATTTGTCATTTATCCTTTGTCTAGAGTCAACCAGTATTTACCCTTAACTAATGACTAATGACCAATGACTAATGACTAATGACTACTATTGTTACGTTACTTAACATTTTTTGCTACTACTTCTCGCACGCGATAGATAGGCCGCCCTTGGGATTCGTGATATGTACGCATGAGCAATTCTGCCAAAAGACCGAAGCAAAACAACTGCACACCAGTTACTAGGAGGAGAACGGCTAAAATCAGCAAAGGGCGATTGCCAATCATCTCACCGAAAGCCAATTTGATGAAAGTCAAGTAAATTCCAATCGCAGTTCCCGAAACCATTGACATCAAGCCCAACAGCCCAAAAACGTGCATTGGGCGGGTGAGGAATTTTTTCATAAACAGGATGGTTAACAAATCCATCAACACGCGGAATGTCCGCCAAATCCCATATTTACTACGACCAAAGCGACGGGCATGATGGCGCACGGGTACTTCAGTAATTCTAGCTCCTTCGATGTACGCCAAAGCTGGTAAAAAACGGTGTAATTCTCCGTAGAGGTTCATATCTGCTAGCAGTTCTGCTCGATATGCTTTCAGCGAACAGCCATAGTCATGAATATTCACGCTAGTAGTGCGGCGAATTAGCCAATTGGCAATTTTAGAAGGAAGTAACCGATTTACAGCACCATCTTGGCGATTTTGCCGCCAACCACTCACCAAATCGTAGCCTTCATCCAGCTTTGCTAATAACATGGGGATATCAGCCGGGTCATTCTGGAGATCAGCATCTAAAGTGACGATCACTTTACCGACTGCATAATAAAATCCAGCAGCCATCGCCGCAGTTTGTCCGTAGTTACGACGCAAAATCACCGCTTTTAAATCAGTGCGAATTTGCGCTTCTTTTTTAAGAAAATCCCCAGAACCATCTGTAGAACCATCATCCACACAAATTATTTCATAATTTATCTGACGAGAGGATAAAGTAGATGCGATCGCTTCTAATAAAAGCGGCAAACTTTCTACCTCGTTATGTATCGGCAGCACCACTGAAACATCCGGGGCAATAGCTGAAATCGCCCCATTCTCTTCACTCAACCCTTGATCAACTAACCCACTCCTCATACTTCTGTGCGCCCTCAGCGTCTCTGTGGTTCGTAACTCTTGATAACTCTACCAGCACCTCGCAGTTGCTGATAGTACGACTGACTAACCGCATCTCCCTGTTCCGAGAGGATATCGATCCCAATGCCATCCCGTCCCTGATCTTTCCCAGAACTATGAATGTAATAACCATCTGCCAAATAAAGCCCGACATGGGTTGCTTTTTGACTAGTTCCAAAAAATACCAGATCCCCGGCTGCTAATTCTGCAATAGTAATTGGTTGGGTGAATCCTTCCTGTTGATAAGCATCTCTAGGTAGCCAAATACCCACCGAAGCAAACGCCGCCTGCATCAATCCAGAACAGTCATAATTTGGCGCAACCGTACCACCCCAAAGGTAATAATTGGATTGTTGCATCGCTTTTTGGGTAAAGGCAATGACCTCTGCTAGCAGTTTTTGAATCTTAGATTCAGAAAATGTTGCAGCCTGATAATGTACAGTAGCAGATTGTAATGAATCAAAATCTGAAATGGATACCCATCCCGGATAGTCATCTTCACATAAATACACCTCAACTGCTAAATTTTGATGATTTGATGTTACCCACAAATGCCGCCCAGATGCGGCTTGAGTTGCTAAACGCGTACATTCAGGAGAATCATATAAATTCAGGTCAGCTAAACACTGATACTCACCTGATTTTGGATTTGGGATTTGGGATTTTAGATTAAAGGACATTATTAGAGAATGATTTTTTTTAATAAAGACGAACAACTCGAAAATCTTGGTAATGGCATTTTAGATGCAACTTGGGCAGAATTTCCGACCTTAGCCCGTAATCAAATTGCCCTGACTTGGGTTGTTTACGATCCCCCAGTGCGAGTAAATACTGGTGGGGCGCTGACTCCCAACGCTTTTTGGGATCACCCAGTTCGTGGTTTCACTTATCGCGGTGTTGAACGGATTTATCCCGCCAGTGTAGTCAAATTATTTTACCTAGTAGCGGTAAACGAATGGCTAGAAAAAGGCATGAGTCAAACTTCCAAGGAGTTGGAACGCGCCTTGCGGGATATGATTGTTGATTCTAGTAATGATGCTACCAGCTTGATTGTAGATATTTTGACTGGTACTACCTCAGGACCAGAATTACCAACCGGGCCCTTTGAAACCTGGAAATATCAGCGTAATATTGTTAACCGCTATTACCAATCTTTGGGTTGGGAAGAAATGCAGACAATTAACGTCTGTCAAAAAACTTGGGGTGATGGCCCTTATGGACGGGAACGGGCGTTTGTGGGAGAGTTACTAGACAATCGCAATATGTTGACCACAAATGCGATCGCTAGGTTACTGCATAGTATTGTAGGTGGAGTGGCGGTTTCAAGTGGGCGATCGCAAGCAATGATGGCTTTACTCAAACGTAGTCTCAACGATTTACCCACTGATACCGAGGAAAATCAGGTAACAGGTTTCTTAGGTGGTGGACTGACTGAAAATGCTCAAATTTGGTCAAAAGCAGGTTGGACAAGTCAAGTTCGCCATGACGTTGCGTATATTGAAATACCAGAACAGCGCCCTTATGTCTTAGTGGTATTTACTGAAGGGAAAGCGCAGGCTAAGAGTCGGGCTATTTTGCCCTTTGTTTCTAAACTAGTTGTCGAAGCTATTAGCAGTCTACAATCTTAGGACTTACGCAGAAGAGATCCCCCCTTTTTTATTTGTCGTTATCCATATTTTTGTACCAGTTAAAGTATCGCGCTCACCCGATATCCCGCCTGGGAATAAATTCCCAGGCTGATAGCTAAAGTCCACTCAAGTGGACTGAAATTCTCCATTTTAGATATGATAGCCATCTACATCGCTAAAAATTTAGCATTGCTGAATTACGGTATAAATCCAGATGTAGAGACGTTGCATTGCAACGTCTCTCTACAAGGATTTTGATATCATACAGAATCTTTTTCATTCATGAAATCAGCAACGCAAAAAATTTTGTATTTAGTCCTCTTGAGAGGACTTTCGCTATTAGCCTTGGAATTTATTCCGAGGCGGGAATGCTAAAGATGACTATTTCAACTTAAACTCATCAAACTTCAATACTTCCGAATCAGGCTTACGAGTATCAAAACGATAACTACTTATGGTACCCGTCCCCGTATCAAAGATACTAAAAACCGTAATATCATTACTCGCAATATAAGGCATCGGCTTTCCATCTTCACCCAGCAAGGGAGAAATTGTTGGCACTATCGGTTCTAAACCATTGGGATCACCAAGCTTAACATAATCCTCTTGATATCCAATTGGCACTTCTCGCTTTCTGTCACCCCAAGCAGCGCCGTAAGTATTACCCACATTAGATGTTTCTAGAAAATGCATTCCACTCTTACTAACAAAGCGGTTCCACAAATGGGAATGTCCATAGAATACCAATTCCACATCAGCCGCTTCAAGTATTGGGATAACATCACGGTTAATATAATCTGCGTCTTTTGGGTACTCATAACGCACTGCTTTAATATTATTACCATCCCGTTCAATTATTTGAACTGGTTCTGTATAAGCAGGAACTATATTATCGCCCAGAGTGTGGGGCGGATGATGGAACATCACAACTTTGTATTTTGCTTGATTAAACTCAAGGCTGTTGAGTTCTGCCTCTAGCCAATTATACTGCTTGCTGCCTTTAGCAATTGGCTCATAAATTACCTGTCCATAACCCCAATCTTCAGGATTATTTAAATCCTTTTCGGCTTCTCGATATCTACCCTTAAATTTTCCATTTAAGCTAGGAGTCCGCCACATATTCGTAGCGTACAGTACCACCAAACGCACATCACCAAAGCTAACTGCATAATACCTTTTTCCACCCTCTTTACTTTTTGGTAAAGAGAAAATCTCTTCGTAAGTATTAGTATTAAAAGAATTATCTATTAAAGATTTGTCCCGATAGATTCTTTGAGCAACAGCACGGGGAATTGTATCATCAAATTCATCATTTAAACTTCCCGTCCTGCCAAATCGTCCCATTACCTCATGATTGCCAATGCAAGTAAACATGGGTGCGTGTTGAATTATTTTTCCACCAGTGTAGGTTGTCTTAACACCGTCGTGTGTCATGTCATATTTAGCACGACCTTGTAAACCAGGAAACAACGCACCACCACTATTATCATCAAACCATTCTGAGGCGCGATCGCTAACATTGACCAAATCACCAGCAAACCACACCCCATCAACCCTTCCAACTGTTTCTACCACCTTTTGCAGATTTGCCGCCGTCATCGGCTTTAATTGATGGTCTGAAGTGAGTAAAATTTTTAGTGGTGTATCCGGTTTTGGAGTAGCTGCGAGGGTAAAAACATCACTGTTAACTGTTTCGCCGTCTTCTCGCACACTTGTAATCCGATAGTTTACCCGCAAACCAGGAGTTAACCCAGTCACCTCAGCTTCATGTCGCCAGATGTCACGCTGGACGGGTTTTTGATAAATTTGACCATCTTGGGTTTGGTTTGCAACTCTTGAGTGTTGGTCTTCACGCGTGCGAGTGAGTTTGGTAGTATTTGCCTTAGCAGTTTGTTTAAGATTTTCACCGTAAGTTACTGTATGATTAACACCAGCAAACTCAGTAAACCAAACTACTCGGACTGAGGTTGCAGTTGGCAGTTGCAAAAATGGGTCGGTGAGCAATTGGGGTGCTGATGTCATAATTGTTTGCCCAAAGGAATGCACACTTAACAGAGTAAAGCATATAACAAGCGCAAGCATCGCCACCGAGGAAATTTTACGGCGGCTTTTGCGTCTGAGCATAAGTAACATACTAAATTTTTTAGGTACTTCACCGACTGAACGCAATTTTATTATTACTCGTTTCTTGCTACAAGCTTACCTATAGCGTTTCTCGTTTGTATGCAATACACCCTGTCTTACTCCCCAACGCTAGTAGGGAAAGGTATGCGGGTTAGGTCTGTATTGAACTCAACCCAGAAGCGCTATAGTTTCAGCATGACGCTTCATACTGTGATCTTCTCCAGATTTGATAAATTTTTATACTAAATTTTAGCTAATTCAGCGAAATTACTGAGCAAAATAACATCCAGGTAAATTAAATTTATATAATTTGTAGCTTTGTTGAAACATACTACTTCTATAAATATCTCATTACAGATTAATTCTTTTTAATTTAGAGGTATAGAACAATTTAAACGCAGCAGATTTTTATCTGAGTTGCGGCAATTTTTCATATCTTAAAAACGTTAGAAATGCTGCGAGGTGTAAGCCTCGTGGTCAGAATTTATTGTGCCGTTTTTGGTAAAAATACACATCTGCCACAAGCTTTATATTTATGCCTGTATTAGAACTGCAAGAGTCTATATTGAATTCACTTCAAAATTTGAAAAGTCTTGATGCACTCAAAAAATTGTTTTGGACTCAATTGAACTACGAACGAGTAAATAAAGAACTTTCTCGTCGAAAATTGACTGATGTAGTTGCTAATGAACTGATAGATGAACCCTTATTATTAGCGTCTGGTGGTGCTAATAATGCTTTTCACGTTATTTATGCACGTTTGAGTTCAGAAGACTTATCAAGACAAAGTGAAAGAAGAGTCGTTGATTATCTTCTGAAAGAACATCCTTATGCACTATTTGTATTTTCTAATAAATTGCGATCGCAGTGGCACTTTATTAATGTCAAATATGACAACACCCTGCAAAAACGCAAGCTATTCCGGCGCATTACCGTTGGAGAAGGCGAACAATTACGCACAGCCACAGAAAGAATCAGTCTGTTAGATTTAGAAAAACATCCAAATGCATCACCCTTAGATATTCAGACACTTCATGATGAGGCGTTTGATGTTGAAGCTGTCACCCAAGAATTTTTTAGAGAGTATCGTAAAACCTTTGAGAAAGTTGAAAGATTAATTGACTGGAACACGGACAAGGAACGTAAACGCTTATTCACTCAAAAGTTATTTAACCGTCTCATGTTCATTGGATTTATCCAGAAAAAAGGTTGGCTAAAATTCCAAGGAAGCATAGATTATCTATCAGCTTTATGGGAAGCTTATCTAAAAGATGATCATACATCCAATAAAAACTTTTATAAAGATAGACTTTCTCACCTTTTCTTTTTATGATTGAATAATCCCCAACAATATGATATAGCAAATATTAATAACGGAGGTTTACTTAAAGACCTGATTGGTCATGTACCCTACCTCAACGGTGGTTTATTTGAGCAAGATGAAGATGACAAAGACCATGAAATTATAGTTTCAGATGAATGTATAGACAGTATCATTCATAATCTATTTCAACGTTTTGCTTTCACTGTCACCGAGAGTACGCCGCTAGATGTAGAGGTAGCAGTTGACCCAGAAATGCTCGGTAAAGTGTTCGAGGAACTCGTTACAGGGAGGCATGAATCTGGCAGTTATTATACACCAAAACCGATAGTTTCGTTTATGTGTCGTGAGGCGCTAAAGGGATATCTAAAAACCCAGGTATTAGGAGAAGCTACCGATAGTATATCACAATTTGTAGATGAACATCATCCAGATAATATTAAAAATCCAGAAGCAATTTTAGAAGCATTGCGCCGCGTCAAGTGTTGCGACTTAGCGGCTGGAAGCGGTGCTTATATACTCGGAATGCTTCATGAATTATTAGATTTGCGTCAATGTTTATTTGCTAACAAAGGTCTAGACTCTAATACTGTATATCAGCGCAAATTAGATATTATTGAAAATAATCTTTACGGTGTAGATATTGACATTTTTGCAGTCAATATTGCTCGGTTAAGGTTGTGGCTATCGCTGGCTGTAGAGTATGAGGGTGATAATCCGCCACCATTACCCAACTTAAAATATAAAATTGAAGCGGGAGATAGTTTGATTGCGCCTAGCCCTGCAATAACGGGAGTGATTAGACATGAGTTTATCAGCCAATTTCGTCAGAAAAAAGCTGAATATATGCGAACTCATGAAGGGGGTAAGAAGCAAAAGTTAGAGCAGGAAATTAATGAGTTAAAAAATCAAATTGCACTAATTACTCATGGTAGCACTCAGGTTGCAGGATTTGATTGGGCTGTAGAGTTTGCAGAAGTATTTGCAGATGGTGGGTTTGATATTCAGGTAGCGAATCCGCCTTATGTAAGACAGGAATTGATTAAACATTTAAAGCCAACACTACAAAAAGTGTATCCGGCTGTTTATACTGGAACGGCTGATTTATATTGTTTCTTTTATGCCCGTGCTTTGCAACTCTTAAAGCCAAGTGGGATGTTGACTTTTATTTCTTCTAATAAGTGGTTTCGCGCTAAGTATGGAGAAAAGTTACGCGAGTATATTGCTGATACTTGCCAAGTCCAGAGCATTACAGATTTTGGGGAGTTACCAGTATTTAAAACTGCTGCTACTTTTCCAATGATTTTTATTGCTCAGAATGGGAAAAAAGCAACAATCTCTACCATCTTCACACAAGTAAAATCACTAAAACTACCATACCCAGAGATACTTGGAGTTATAGAAAAAAGCGGACAAGCTTTACCATTAGGTGCATTAAATGGAGCAAATTGGAGACTCACAGATTCTATCGCCGCTAACCGTCTGATAAAGATGGAAGCAGCAGGTATTCCATTAGGGGAATATGTAAAAGGACAAATTTATCGTGGTCTATTAACTGGATGTGATAAAGCTTTTATTGTTAACTCTCAAATCCACCAAGCACTAATCTCTATTGATCCTAATTGTGCTAATGTATTTAAGCCTCTAATTTATGGTGATACAATTCGGAAATATAATATAAACCGACCTGCTCAATGGCTTATATTTGCTCCTTGGAATTTTGAAATAGATAGATATCCATCTATTAAAAACCATTTAATGAAGTATCGTGACGTTTTAGAAAAAAGACCTGAAGTCGTTCAGGAACGTTACAAATGGTATTGCCTTGGTCGATATGGCTCTAGTTATCACCATCTCCTAACTCAGCCTAAAATTGTCTATCCTGAAATTGCAATGAGTTCACGGTTTGCATTTGATATAGAAGGTACTTGTACACTAAAAACTGTATTTTCAATTACTGTAAATGATTTGTACTTATTGGGTATCTTGAACTCAAGACTAGTATGGGAATATCTAAAAGAAATTTGTTCTGTACTAGGTGATGCAGAGCAAAGAGGTCGCTTAACGCTTCAATCTATATATGTAAACAAAATTCCCATCCCCAACGCTTCAAATACAGAACGCGAAACCATATCTCAACTAGTCCAAAAATGCCTAGACGCAAAAGGCGTTAACTGTGAAAAATGGGAGAAAGAAATAGATGAACGAGTCGCCGCCCTTTATGGACTGTAATAATTCATAATTAAAATAGGATTGAGAGTTAACTTAGGGACTTCCAACAAATAAAT
This sequence comes from Nostoc sp. UHCC 0251, assembly GCF_034932245.1. Lineage (NCBI taxonomy): Bacteria > Bacillati > Cyanobacteriota > Cyanophyceae > Nostocales > Nostocaceae > Nostoc > Nostoc sp. UHCC 0251. Next base: position 21,507 of record NZ_JAYGHD010000317.1, on the reverse strand, counting down.
TACCCAATCTTGTGGGGTGGGCGTCTCGCCCGCCCATATTACAAGGGCGGGCGAGACGCCCACCCCACAATAAGTAGTTGGCAGATATTTACGAAGATGTCCTAACTGTATAAGGTGAAAAAAATCATGCAAGCAGCTTTACGCATCACAACTAAAGTTTTACCAGGAAACAAAATAGAAATAGAACTTCCAGAAGCCGAGATTGGTGACAGCGTTGATGTATTTGTGATTTTGCCAGAAAAGCCTAAAATAAAACGGCGTTCTGCAATAGAAATTCTAGAAGAAGTTCACGCTAAACGCACACCAAAAAGTGCTGAAGAAATAGATAAACAGCTGCAAGAGGAACGGGATTCATGGGACAGCTAATACTTCCCTCTTCTGGCGTTATCTATATAGACACGCCAGTACTGATTTATAGCATAGAGTGGAACCCTGAATATTATTCACTGCTGCAACCGCTATGGTTAAAGTTTCAGACAGGAGAAATTCAAATTATTAGTAGTGAACTCATATTGATGGAAGCTTTAGTTCTTCCTTTGAGAAACAATGATACATTTTTACTCAATGTTTACGAAGAACTGCTGTTATCCGAAAATATGCGACTAGTTCCTATCAGTCAACCTGTACTAAGACAAGCTGCAAGTCTCCGCGCTACTACCAATCTTAAAACACCCGATGCTATTCATGCAGCTACAGCCTTATCTGTTAATTGCAACCAATTTATAACCAATGATAAAGGCTTTCGTAATGTTCCAGGTTTACCAGTTATTATCCTCAGCGAAGTTTTAGCATCTTGAACTCTGGATATGGTGAGTTAAATAAATTTAATGCACCTTCGCAAAATTATTTTTTTCCAGATTCTAGATATTTCAAAATTCTCTGATTTTCCAGGGTTAACTCTCTAATATCTGCTGTATTATCATCAATTCTTCTTTGATTATCAATCATTTGGCGTTGTGTATTAACCATTTGCCGCTGCATCTCATCTAGTCTCGGTAAAATGCTACTAGATAAATCAGTCAATGCTTGAATTGCTTTGGCGTTAGATTGAATGAGTTGATTCGATTGCTCTGTCAATGCTTGAATTGCTTTAGCGTTAGATTCAACCAGTTTCTCTATACGTTCTGAATCGCTCATAATTTTATTCAACTACTAGTTATAGAACTTATGCCTATACATGATATTATAGATAATCGCAATCAAAAATTAGTAGACCAAATCAACTGCATTCTCGACTCATCAGCAGCAGCCCATTTTGCAGTAGGTTACTTTTTCCTTTCTGGCTTCACCGCCATTGCACAACGCCTCACAAACATTAAAGAACTACGCCTACTAATTGGTAACACCAGCAACCGCGAAACCGTCGAACAAATCGCCCAAGGATATCGGCGACTAGAATTAATTGCAGATAAACTTGAAGCTCAAAAATATCCCAAACATAGTGAAGAAAAACGGATGGCTAACGATACAGCAGCCAATGTCCGTTCTAGTATAGAACTAATGGATCAAACAGATAAAGCTGAAACACTGGTAAAAAATCTAGTGCAGATGATTGAAGAAAAACGGCTTCATGTCCGAGTTTACACCAAGGGAACTTTACACGCGAAAGCCTATATTTTTGACTATGGTACTATCTATGACGGCAAAGGTAGAGCTTTAGAACGTACAGAAAAAGGTATTGCTATAGTTGGCTCATCTAATCTTACCCTTTCTGGTATCAGCCATAATACTGAACTCAATGTCATAATTCACGGAAACGATAATCATACAGAATTAAGCAACTGGTTTGAAGAATTATGGAACGAGGCGGAAGATTTTAATGAAGCCTTGATGCGCGAAATGAAACAATCTTGGGCGGGTTCTCCAGTGCGTCCCTATGATGTTTACATGAAAACTCTCTACAGTTTAGTCAAAGATAGATTAGAAGATACCACGCCAAAAGACTTGATTTTAGAAGACGAAATTACCAAACAGTTAGCAGATTTTCAAAAAGTCGCTGTTAATAATGCTGTGCAAAATATCCGAGATTATGGTGGCGCTTTTGTCTCTGATGTAGTTGGATTAGGTAAAAGCTTTATTGGGGCTGCAATTGTCAAACGTTTTGAACAAACAGAACGCGCCCGTCCTTTAATTATCTGTCCTGCGCCACTGCTAGAAATGTGGGAACGTTATAACGAAGTTTATCAACTAAATTCTCGTGTTCTGTCAATGGGAATGCTAAAAGAAGACGATGAAAGCGGCTTCAAAGTTTTATTAGATGATTTCAAATATAAAGATAGAGATTTTGTATTAATTGACGAAAGCCATAATCTCCGAAATCACACTACTCAAAGATATAAAGTAGTAGAAACATTTTTAGCCACAGGTAAACGCTGTTGCTTATTAACAGCAACTCCCCGCAACAAAAGCGCTTGGGATATCTACTACCAGCTAAAACTATTCCATCAAGATGATAAAACAGATTTACCAATAGACCCTCCCGATTTAAAGCAATACTTCCAGTTAGTGGAAAAGGGCGAAAAGAAATTACCAGAATTACTATCTCATATCCTCATTCGTCGCACCCGCAACCATATCTTACGTTTTTACGGCTTTGACGCACAAACCCATCAAACAGTAGACTCTGCTAACTTCCGAGAATACCTTGACGGAACCCGACGCGCTTACGTAATTGTCGGTGGTAAACATCGATTTTTCCCTAAGCGAGAACTAGAAACCATTGAATACAGTATTGAAGACACCTATCAAGGACTTTACCAGGAATTACGCCAATATTTAGGCAAATCTCGCAAGCGTCAACTGGCTAAACCACTTGTCAACGAACTCAGCTATGCCCGTTATGGGTTATGGAATTATGTCTTAAAAGACAAACAAAAACAAGAGCCTTATAATACTTTGCAACGCGCTGGCGCTAACCTGCGAGGACTAATGCGGGTGCTATTATTTAAGCGCTTTGAGTCGAGTGTTTATGCATTTCAAGAAACTATTCAAAAATTATTGATAGTCCATGAAAGGTTTCTAAATGGACTATCTCAAGGATTTATTCCCGCAGGAGAGGAAGCGCAAATCTTACTATCAGCAGATTATAACCAAGCTGAAGAACAAGATTTGATGGATGGATTACGTCAGGTGTCTGGTAAATATGACTTGGCGGATTTTAATGGAGATAAATTACAACAGCATATTGAGCATGATATTAAGCTACTCAAAAAAATTCAGGCGTTAGTTGAACCAATAACACCTGATAAAGATGCCAAATTACAGACTTTGATAAATTGGTTAGATAAACCTATACTCAAAGATAAAAAACGGCTGATTTTTACTCAATATGCTGATACTGCTAAATATCTACACGAAAATTTAAACCCGCAAGGTAAGCAAGATGATATTGATGTTATTTATAGCGGAAGTAATAAGAATAAAACTCGTGTAGTTGGCAGATTTGCACCGAAAGCCAATAAAGAATATAAATTTAAGGCTGGTGAGTCTGAAATTAATACACTGATTGCTACCGATGTATTAGCAGAAGGTTTAAACCTCCAAGATGGCGACCTTATTATAAATTATGATTTGCATTGGAACCCTGTAAAATTAATTCAGCGTTTTGGTCGCATTGACAGAATTGGTAGTGATAAAGATGTAATTTATGGATACAATTTTTTACCTGAATTAGGCATTGAACGTAATTTAGGCTTGAAGCAAAAGCTCAAAAACAGAATTCAAGAGATTCATGATTCTATTGGTGAAGATGCTGCAATTCTTGACCTCACGGAACAATTAAATGAAGAAGCTATGTATGCTATTTATGAACAACAGGGTAAACAGTTGAGCCTTTTTGATATGGAAGGTGAAGAAGATTTTTTGGATTTAAATGAAGCTGAAGAAATTCTCAGAAAACTACAGAAAGAAGACTCAGGTGAATTTGAGCGGATTGCTAATTTACCGCATGGTATTCGTACAGCTAAATTCTCTATGCAGCAGAAGGGAACATACGTTTTCTGTGAAGCTTCAGACCCCAATCGACCTGAAATCAAAGGCTATCAGCAGTTGTTTTTATTAGACGATGAGGGAAATATAGTTTCTAGGGATATACCCCGCATTCTGGGTGCAATTAAAGCTGATTCTACTACTCCCAGCTTAACAGTTCGCAAAGAGCATAACTCTGCTGTGATGCGTGTCAAATGCCAATTTGCAGAAGAAGTGAAGCATCGCCAAGCAGAACGGGAATTTAATCAACGTTTGACTCAGGGACAACGATATATTCTCCGTGAACTGAGAATATTTTTTAAATTAATTACAGACGAAGAAGTAAAAGGTCAAGTCAATCTTTTAGAAAAGGCGTTTCGCAGTTCTATAACTCAAGTAATTAACCGAGAGTTAAATATATTGCGACGTAATGGTTTTGTAGGTCAGGAATTGTTTAATCAATTGGTGCAAATTTACCATCAACATAATATGCGCGAATGGCTGAATAATAATAGTTTGCCTACACTGTCTATGCCAATTTCAATTATTATTTGTAGTGAAGTTTTGGAATGATTTTGCACTAAGAATTTGGTATCGTAGACATGATTGAAAAACCTGCCAATCTTTCAAAAAGACTAGCAGGCATGGCTTATCATCAATCGGAGCGGCGGGATTCGAACCCACGACCTCCACTACCCCAAAGTGGCGCGCTACCAAGCTGCGCTACGCCCCGGTCAGAATTACTATCATACAGCAAAATTTTAGGATAAGCAAGAGGCTAATTTAAAAAACCTTAAGCATCCCAGTCGCTTGCAGCAAATCTGGAACAGCAGAAGCATCCCATTTACCCTCTACACATCGCCCTGTATTCAAGATGAAGCGCAAACTGTAATCATGAGCATAGCCTTCTACCTCCATCCATAATAAATCGCTTTCGGCTTCACAAGCAATTTTTTCCTCTTCCATTAATTCTGTTGCGAGTTGCTTCATGGTGTCTGCTAGCTGTGCTAATAGACGGCAAAAATCATTCAACTCGGCTTCGGTTAATTCAATCGCCCAATCATCTGTACCTACTAAACCTTTAAATTCAGGTGCATCGGAGTTCCAGCCAATACGCCAGCCAAAGCCGGTTTTTACAACGCGTTCCATAGTTTAGTTTTTTAAACGCAGAGGGACGCAGAGGTTTAACGCAGAGGGACGCAAAGGAAGATTTTGGACTGTGGGTTTGGTCATTTGAGTAGTTCAGCACCTCCTCGTTGGGGTGACTGTGGGGTGGTTGATGTATTAGGACTGGGTGCGGTGTTGGGGCTGGGAGATTGGGTATTTTGGGTAGGGTTAAATATATTGACTAAGACTTGCACTAGGGCATCTCGCTGGCTGCGGGTGAGACGGGTGATGGCTTTGCGATCGCCTTCCATCGGATTTTGCCGTAGTGTATCATTGCCTGGATAGCTAGCATCATACATAATTTCGTTTGCACCCAGGTAATCAGCTAAAGTCAGCTTCCAATCCAAGCGATAAATTGGGGCCCGCCCTTTGGTATAAACGTGATATCTAATCAGGCGATTTACTAAGGTGTTGTTTTCGGCAACTTGACCATTTTCTTTGCTGATATACTTATTTTCTCGTGGTAAATCTGGCAATTGCTGATAAACTTCTTGCCAAACATCACCAGGAGTGATTCTCTGAGCGTATACAGCTTGGATGCTAAATAAATTTGTGTGTATTGATTTACCCGCCCCTGAACTCAAAGCAATTACACCCACTACCATGAAAGCAGTGAGTGCCTGCCAGGACTTGAGTAGGGGTTGAATGAACGATAGATGTTTGCTCATCCTACCTTCTCTAAAGCCTTCTTTTATAGTTCGCCAATAATTTCTGGCTGAGTCAATTCATCGGACATTTCGATAATTGCCCTTAGCACTGGCTTCATCATCGCATCTTCGTTATTTTCAAAGTCTTCATAACGCCGACGTTTAGCACGATTTGCCACCTGAACCGTAATGCGGTAACGATTTGAGGCTGCACTAATCAACTCCTCAGAACGGTGCATAATCTGAGATTGAGTTGTCTCGAACTTAGAACGCTTTAGCATAATCAGGGGTTCTTGGGGTCATTCCCCAGTGTAGCAGTACTGATAAATCTGCTGCCGTGTATTTAATCGCCAGCAACCTCTCTGTTGATAGAGGCTAAGAGCCTTCTAGTCACTTTATAAGTTATTTATAATACTACCTGACTAAAGTCACACATCCTTATGGCTGACCTTGTGGAAACTGCTATCAACGCGGGAAACTTTAATACCCTGGTGAAGGCTGCGGAAGCTGCAAATCTCATAGAAACTCTAAAAAGTCCTGGTTCTTTCACGCTATTTGCACCAACTGACGAAGCTTTTGCCAATCTGCCAGAGGGAACTTTAGATTCGCTACTACAAGATATCCCCAAGCTCCAGAAAATTGTGGCATATCATGTAGCTAGTGGGGATGTTCGGTCTGATGATTTGGTACAGATTGATGAGGCAGAGACGCTTGAGGGGTCAATTGTAGCCATTGAATCTGCCGATGGTAAATTAAAGGTGAATAACGCCAATGTCATCAAAACAGACATTTTGACAGACAATGGCGTGATCCATATTATTGATGCGGTGTTGATGCCTGCAATGGTGGCGGGGAAATAATGCATGGGGAATGGGGAATGGGGAATGGGGAATGGGGAGTAGGGAGTAGGGAGTGGGGAATGGGGAGTAGGGAGAATGGGGCATTAGGTATTCCACTCCTGCTTCCCCTGCTCCCCCTGCTCCCCCTGCTCCTCTTCCCCCCACTCCCCACTCCCTACTCCCTACTCCCTACTCCCAAAATGCAGCCACTACGTGCGGGAACAGTCAGCGTCAATTGCTGAGTTTCTCCTTCACCATTCCACTCAACCTCAGCACTGCCATATAACAGCTTGTTGGGTTGAGTACGCAAACTGACGACATCTGCATTCGCTTTTGCCGAACTTGTGCCAGCGTTGATAGCAATTATCAATTCTTCTTTCTCCAAAGTCCGTGTAAAGATGTAAAGTTCTCCTTGAGCATGGAGGACTTGGTAATCACCTGTACGCAAGGCTGGGTAAGTGTGGCGCAGGGCAATTAATTGGCGGTGAGTATTGAAAATTTCTCGATCCCAGTTGGCTTCTAAAGGAAAGCCACGACGTGAGTCTGGATCTATAGCACCAGGTAAACCAACTTCATCACCATAGTAGATGCTGGGGGCACCGGGAAAGGTGAGTAGGAGTAGAGTTGATAATTCTACACTAGCTATATCGCCGCCTGCAATGCTCATCAATCGGGCTGTATCGTGACTTGCTAGCAAATTGAGTTGAGTCAACTGAATTTCCCAAGGGTAAAGTTGCAGTACTTCTTGGATTTTGGTGGCGTATTCGGCAGCAAATAAGGGTGGGTAAGGTTGATAGTCGCGGCTTTGGACTTGTTCTAAGTCTACGCGATCGCCTGCGGCAAAGGCAATTGTTGGCCCAGTAAATAGATAATTCATCACGCCGTCAAATTGCGTTCCATCTAGCCACTCGCGGGAATCTCCCCAGACTTCGCCCACAATGTAAGCTTCGGGATTGATTGCCTTAACGCGATCGCGGAATTCCTGCCAAAAGCCAGGAGTTTTTATTTCAAATGGTACATCTAATCGCCAACCATCAATGCCGAATTTAATCCAATATTCGGCAATTTCCATAATATATTCCCGCACTTCGGGATTATCGTGGTTAAATTCTGGCAAGGCGCGATTTCCCGCCCAACCTGCGTAGTGTGCAGGGAATTCTCCATTGTATGGTGAAAGGGGCCAGCTTTCTATTTTGAACCAATTTACCCAAGGCGAATGCGGGCCATTTTCTAAAACGTCATGGAAGAAGAAAAAACCACGGCTGGAATGGTTAAACACACCATCCAGAACAACTTTGATATTCCGTTGATGGGCTGCATCTAGCAATTCCTTAAAAGCTTCGTTGCCCCCCAGCATCGGGTCAACTTGATAATAATCGTGGGTATGATAGCGGTGATTGCTAGCGGATTGAAAAATGGGTGTAAAGTAAATCGCGTTAATTCCTAAATCCTGGATGTAGTCTAAACCCTCCATGATGCCCCATAAATCGCCGCCTTTATAACCCTGGAGTGTTGGCATAGCGTCCCAATCTTCCCAGCGGGCTTCACGCAGCAAACGTTTGCGCGGCTGTTTGCTTCTGGCAAAACGATCTGGAAAAATTTGGTAGAAAACAGCGTGCTTCACCCAGTCTGGTGTTTGAATTTGCATGGATAACTCTTTGTAGCTTTAGAAGCGATCGTTGCAAATATTAGCTTCTTTATGGCTCTTACTTATGATAGAGAATCTATCATTTGCCAGTGGTCATTAGCGATTTCATCAGTATCCTGCTACTTCATACGCAAATTTTATCAGTCTTAGAGGTTGTTTGAAAAATCTAGTTTATTACTCACCGGGCGACTGGAAGTCGCGGCTATACGAGATTTGTGTTGAGCATCTCGATTTACTTCGACTACGCGGTTCCTGAGCGTAGCCGAAGGGCAGTACAAGTCGCTCGATGGAGCCGGAGTCGAAATACAAAACCCACCTCCGTGGGTTAAAAACCCTTGATTTTGTATTAGTCCACGGAGGCGGTCACTGAGCTTGTCGAAGTGTGGACAATGCTAGTGTAGTAGCGAATTCTATGAGACTGTTGGCGAATTAATAGGGGGTCTAACCCAATACGGTTCGGTTAAGGCAAGAGACGCGATAAATCGCCGTCTTTACAATAATCAGTCCTTTGTAGAGACGGCGATTTATCGCGTCTTTGTGATCTAGGGCGTGTCATCAAAAAACCTTATCCGAACCGCATTGGGGTCTAACCCATCATTATCTATTGCTCTTGATTTCCCTGATTGGAGTCCGTTTCAACGGACTTGAGCTATTAGCCCGAAATTTATTTCAGGGCGGGAAAGGAACGCCAAACCAAGGTTTTAGGGGTGAGGGATCAAACCCATCAAGAATTGACCAACAGTCTCATTCTATTCGCCTAATACTATTTTGACTACAATTTGTTTGAGTGTTTAATATTGATTAAATTTATCTTTTTTATTTATTACTTAATTATTCTTAATTAAATTTACTTTGTCCGTAATGATTTAGGCAGACACTGGATTAGTTTAATAATTTTATAAAAATTCCCAGTGGCTCCAGTCTTGGGTAATTCTGAGATGTGGCTGTTCAAAGATGTCTCACGAGTCACAAAAAATCACTGTGAGGGAGACATAATTCAGGAATATGAGTTATGAATTAGCAATTGTCTTAGGAATGACTTCCGCTTTCCTAAGCTTATTTGATGTTATCTATGAAAAAAATAGATAACTATAGTCGCATTAAATAGTCTGCGTGAATGCCAGAGCAACTTATCTTGTTAAAATCACTACTTTGCTGACAGCAAATAAATTAAACTTGAGGTAAAAATGAAACACGAAAAACTTTCTCCCGGTCTACTTTTGGCATTTCAAGACTATCAACATGAAGGAGATCAAGCTTTAGTTACACATAAGCGATCGCTTGGCATCATTGCCCACAAAAGCCCAGTCAAGCCTACTAAGAGCATGGTTTTTATTTACTGCGACCCTGATGCAGACTTGAGTTATTTATCACAATATAATATTGAAGTCAACCAGAACTCTGGGAGTGTGCGGACGGCTTTCTTACCGATAGACAGTTTAGATGTCTTATCTGAAGAAGATATTATCCAACGCATCAAGCCATCACGCAAACTTCATTTGAGGATGGACACTGCACTGGTAAAAACTAAACTGCCGGAGTTCAAGAACCAAACTGGACTGACTGGTAAAGGAGTCATCATCGGCATTATAGACAGTGGCATTGATCCGAAACACCCCGCCTTTGCTGGACGAATTTTACACATTTGGGATCAAACACTGCCAGGGCCAGGAGTCGCTGAGGGCGGTTATGGGGCTGAATTTACAGGAGCGCAACTGACAGTTTCTCAAGATACTAGTGGTCATGGTACTCACGTTGCTGGAATTGCTGCCGGTGCCGATGCTACCTATGGCGGTGTCGCACCAGAAGCGGAATTAGTTGTCGTCAAGTCAGATTTACAGGATGCCCACATTGCTGATGGCGTTCGTTACATTTTCCGAGTTGCTAGAGAGTTGGGACGCCCAGCAGTGGTAAATCTCAGCTTGGGTGGACACGCTGATGCCCATGATGGTAGTGATTCTTTATCCAAAGTTATTAACGCGGAAAGTGGCCCAGGAAGAATTGTTTGCTGTGCTGCGGGTAACGAAGGAAACGATAACATTCATGGTCAAACCACAATACCCCCTGGACGTACTCGTGGTATGCGCTTTAATGTTCCTTTTAATCAAGTTGGTATAGTTTGGTTAAACGCCTGGTATTGCAAAGACAGTGAGTTGGAAGTGTCGCTGCGGAGTCCCAACGGTTTTGTTACCCCCTTCCAAAAAATCATTACTGACGGCAATCCTGCACAGGATTACCAGTTACCAGATGCACGAGTGCAATTAGCGACACCAGCGCCAGACCAAGGCAACGGCGACCATAATTTCTTTGTGCAAATACGTGGTAACGGCCCCTCGCAAGTCATGGGAGGGGTTTGGCAACTGCGAGTTCGCAACAATTCTTCAACTGACACACGTTTAAATGTGTGGACATTAGATGAAAGTTCCTCAGTGTTTTTTACAGGTAAAAGTGTTAAGGATGCGGTCAAAATTGGTTCGCCAGGAGCCGCCAGCAGTGCAGTTACTGTTACTGCCTATACTACTAGAACCAACTACACAGATATTGATGCCCAAGTGCGAGAAATGGGCTTAGAATTGCATACTATTTCGGAATTCAGTAGTGAAGGGCCACTACGGAATGATGGACAAAAGCCGGATGTAGCAGCACCAGGAGCAATGATTGTTTCCACGCTTTCTGCTGATGCCACTTTTGACCGCTCATCGATGGTTAATTCTAAGTTTGTGGTAATGGCTGGTACAAGTATGGCGACACCATTCGTTAGTGGGTTAGTAGCACTGCTGTTGCAGCGTGATCCCAAACTTGATCCTGATGCTGTGAAAGACTTGCTACGGAAAAATAGTGCAATTCCTGGAAAACCCCCAGGGACATTTCATGAGAAATGGGGTTATGGAGTGATTAATGCTTTAAATCTGTAACTAGGCTGAGAAACGCGATGTATTAAACACACCCTACATATATCGCGTTTCTTGAGATTTATGGGACTTCCAGAAATTAAATTATTCAACTTTGGGAGCGATTGATTATTGATCGTTAGATTGTTTCTCCCCTGCTTCCCTGCTCCTCTGCTCCCCTGCCTCCCCTGCTCCCCCTGCCTCCCCTGCCTCCCCTGCCTCCCCTGCTTCCCTTGCTCGCCAAAGCGATGAGATATTTTTTTAATTTAGAAGTCCCTATGGAGGCGATCGCTTGATGCAATCTGTAAGTTAATATACCATTCCTGAGCAGCGAAACAAAGCAAGCGCTATACTTTTTGGAAAAGGCTTATTTTAACCCCTGCTTTTAATATTTCCATAAATCAATGGCTCTCAATTTTCGCTTTGCGGTAGTCAGCGACTTACACCTGGCACTTCCCCACACAATCTGGGATCATCCCAATCGCTTCCATCTAGTAGAAGTCAGTATCTCGGCGTTTAAAAGTGTACTCGAACATTTAACACAACTCGATTTAGATTTCTTGTTGTTACCAGGAGATTTAACCCAGCACGGTGAACCAGAGAATCACGCCTGGTTACAACAATATTTAGCCCAACTACCTTTTCCCGTCTATGTCGTTCCTGGTAATCATGACGTTCCTGTGCTGTTAGCTGATCAGCAATCAATTGCTTTTGCGGATTTTCCCTACTATTACACAAAGTATGGCTATGAAGATCCGCAGCAGATTTACTACGTTCGTCAATTACTTCCTGGAGTGAAGCTGATTGGACTTAATTCTAACTCCTTTAATGACCAGGGTGAGCAAATCGGGTGTTTGGATGCCAAGCAGCTACGGTGGTTAGAAGAGGTGCTGGCGGCATCTGGTGATGAATTAGTTTTGGTGATGGTGCATCATAATGTGGTCGAGCACTTGCCCAATCAATCAAATCATCCACTGGCAAATCGCTATATGTTAGCGAATTCAGCAGAACTGTTGCAGTTGCTAAGACGCTACGGAGTCAAGCTAGTGTTTACAGGGCATTTACACGTGCAGGATATTGCTTACTCAGATGGAGTATATGATATTACCACTGGCTCTTTAGTTAGCTATCCTCACCCTTATCGGGTGCTAGAGTTTCATCGAGATAACCAAGGTAAAGAATCGTTGCAAATTTTATCCCATCGGGTAGAGTCAGTGCCTGAGTTTCCCGACTTGCAAGAGTCATCACGGCAATGGATGGGCGATCGCTCTTTCCCCTTCTTAATCAAGTTACTAACTCTCTCTCCATTAAACTTATCATTATCACAGGCAAAAAGATTAGCTCCTAGTCTGCGCGACTTTTGGGCAACTATTGCCGATGGTGATGCGGTATTAGATTACCCCCACTTTCCGCTAGAGGTGCGGCGCTACATTCAGTCTTATAGTGCATCGGCGCAGCCCAAGTCAGGCATGGCTACTAGTGGAACTCTTACCATGATTGATAATAACAGTACACTTTTGCTAGGTTAACGATTTAGTATATTTTTTTGGCATCTATAATTTTCCCTCTGAGCTGTTATGACCTTCCGCCCTGATTCTACCCTTAGCTTGGTTTCTCCCAGCATTAGCGATGTTTGCCAACAAGTCGCCCCTTTAAAACTGGGAATTATGGCTTCTGGGAATGGCAGCAATTTTGATGTAGTTGCTCAAGCTATCCAAGATGGGCAACTCAATGCCCAAATTCAAGTTTTAATTTACAATAACCCCTCGGCGAAAGCAGCCGTCAGAGCAGCCAATAGAGGCGTAGAAGCTGTTTTATTGAATCACCGCAACTATCAAAGTCGGGAAGAGTTTGATGAGAACATTGTGCAGACATTGCGACGCTACGATGTGGAATGGGTGATTTTGGCAGGTTGGATGCGATTGTTAACATCAGTTTTCATGGATGCCTTTCCTGATAAAATTATCAATATCCATCCTAGTTTGTTGCCTAGTTTCAAAGGAATCCATGCTGTAGAACAAGCCTTGGCATCTGGGGTAAAAATCACTGGTTGCACAGCGCATATAGCTTGTTTAGAAATGGACAGTGGCCCAATATTGATGCAAGCCGCAGTACCAGTATTGCCAGATGATACAGCAGAAACACTCCATGCGAGAATTCAAATTCAGGAACATCGAATTTTACCACTAGCGATCGCTCTAGCAGCATCTTCGTCAAAACTTACACTAAGCCCGATGCACTTGGGTTAAAAGAGGACAAGGAGCAGGGGAGACGAGGAGGATAAGGGGAAATATTGAACAAGTCTCTTCCTTGTCTCCCCCGTCTTCCTTGTCTCCCTTGTCCCCCTCCTCCCTTGCCTCTTCCACAAAGCTATACACCAGAGTTCGCTTCAGTAGCTTGATATGCTTGTAGGAGCCTAGCATGATCGAGAGTAAATCCTACTTGCATTGCTATTTGGGTAAATAAATCAATCTCAGGCTGTTGCCAATCACGGGGTCCAGAACACTGATGTGCAATTAACAAGCCAAATAGCTGCTCATCTTTGATAATGGGTGCTACTAAATTTGCTTTCACACTAAAGGATTCGAGCAGGTTAATATGACAATCAGCCATACCGGCCTCATAAATGTTGTTTGTTGCCACAACGCGGCCAGACTGGTACTTTTCTACATAGCCCTCAGTGAAACAAGGGTCATAGATTTTAGAGCGCAAAACTTTGGGATAACCTGGAACTACTGATTCAGCAATTATAATTCCGAACCAATTAGCGTAAAAGCTATAAACTAGAACTCGGTCAACACTTAGTCCTTTGCGAACCTCTTCCACAGTGGTTTTCAGGACATCCTCTTCGTTGAGCGATTGGCGAATGCTGCGGGTAATATCCACCAGTAACTGACTTCGCATACTTTCGGCTTCGATTCGTTGCAGGAGTCTTGCATGGTCGAGAGCAAATCCCACTTGCATTGCTATCTGACCAAATAAATCAATCTCAGATTGTTTCCAATCACGGGGTCTGGAGCACTGATGTGCAATTAATAAGCCAAATAGCTGTTCA